>NZ_CAWNIB010000093.1:0-6501 GCF_963874405.1 Vibrio sp. V08_P9A1T1 | reverse complement strand
CTATAATACCGAACATATTTATCTTAATGCCTCGCGGAAAGACCGCATAAACCAGGAATCCTCATGGAAAACACTGAAAAGTTAAAAAACAGCAAAGAAGTTATTGCGTACATTGCTGAATGTTTCCCTAAGTGCTTTACTTTAGAAGGTGAAGCAAAGCCTTTGAAAATTGGTATTTTTCAAGATCTTGCAGAACGCCTAAACGAAGACTCAAAAGTAAGTAAAACACAGCTGCGTGCTGCGTTAAGACAATACACGTCGTCATGGCGTTATCTACATGGTGTTAAACTAGGTGCAACTCGTGTTGACCTTGATGGCAACCCATGTGGAGAGTTAGAAGAAGAACATGTAGAGCACGCACAAGCCGCATTGGCAGAAAGTAAAGCTCGAGTACAGGCTCGTCGTAAAGAGCAAGGACAAAAAGCACGCGAAGAGGCAAAAGCGAAGCAACCAAAAGCGAAAAAGCCTCAAGCACAAGCTCGTCGTCCTCAAGCGAAAGCGCCAAAAGCTGAAAAACCTGTCGAGACGCGCGCTTTAAATGCTGATGAAATGATCACTGGCAAACAAGTGAACGTAAACATGGGTAAAGGAAACATGGCTGCGACCATTGTTGAAGTTAATAAGGAAGATGTGCGCGTTCAACTTGTCAACGGCCTACAAATGGTTGTGAAAGCGGAGCACTTGCGCGCATAAAGGAGAAATTCCTACGCATGAAATGCCGTTCAAAATTAACGTTGATCGCTGCTGGCCTATGGCTAGCAGCGTCATCCGTTCAGGCCTTAGAAGCCACTCTTAGCAAAGAAGATTTACCTCTTCTTGCCCCAGAAATGCAGCATGAAACGGCGAGTAAGCGTGTGACTTCCCGTTTTACTCGTTCTCATTACAAACACTTCAACTTGAATGACGATTTCTCGCAAGCTATCTTCAATCGTTATCTCGAACTGCTCGACTACAACCGCAATATCTTTACTCAGAGCGATATTGATTCCTTTCATACGTGGTCGACACAACTTGATGATCAACTCAAGGCTGGCAATAACCAAATTGCATTTGATGTTTATAACTTATCAATGCAAAAGCGCTTTGAGCGTTTTCAATATGCGCTTTCTCTGCTCGACAAAGAAATTACATTTGAAGCCGATGAATCGATGGAACTTGATCGCTCAAAAGCAGCTTGGCCGAAAGATAAAACCGAGCTCGATAAGTTATGGCAGCAACGTGTCAAATATGATGCACTGAACTTAAAGCTTACGGGTAAAGAGTGGCCGGAAATTAAAGAAACGCTAGGCAAGCGTTATAATAACGCGATCAAACGTCTGTCTCAGACCCACAGCGAAGATGTATTTCAGCTTTATATGAATGCTTTCGCGCGTGAAGTTGATCCGCATACTAGTTATCTCTCTCCACGTAATGCCGAGCAGTTCCAATCAGAAATGAATCTTTCATTGGAAGGGATTGGTGCTGTACTGCAAATGACCGACGACTACACCATCATTCGTTCGTTAGTTGCGGGTGGTCCTGCCTCAAATAGCAAGCAGTTGGGTGAAGGCGATCGTATTATTGGTGTGGGCCAAGATGGCAAAGAGATGGTTGATGTTATCGGCTGGCGTTTAGATGATGTCGTACAACTGATCAAAGGCCCGAAAGGCACTAAGGTGAAGTTGCAAGTTTTGCCGGAAGGTAAAGACGCTAAAAGTCACGTTGTCACTATTGTTCGAGACAAAATTCGTTTAGAAGATCGAGCGGTTAAATCAAAAATCATCGAGAAAAATGGCAAGAAAATCGGCGTGCTTGAAGTCCCTAGCTTCTATGTCGGTTTAGCGCAAGACACGGACAAATTGCTGACTGAACTGAAGCAGAAAAAAGTGGATGGCGTGATCGTCGATTTGCGTAATAACGGTGGGGGTGCATTAACGGAAGCGACGGCATTATCCGGCTTATTTATTGAAAGCGGTCCGGTTGTGCAAGTTCGCGATAGCTATGGACGAGTAAACGTTAATAGTGACACGGATGGAAAAATCAGTTATCAGGGTCCTATGACGGTATTGGTGAATCGCTACAGCGCATCAGCCTCAGAAATTTTTGCAGCGGCAATGCAAGATTATGGACGAGCGATCATTGTTGGCGAAAACTCATTCGGTAAGGGAACGGTTCAACAGCATCGCTCGTTGAATCATATCTACGACTTGTTTGATAAAGAATTAGGCTACGTTCAATATACGATTCAGAAATTTTATCGTATTGATGGTGGTAGTACGCAGAATAAAGGTGTGGTGCCTGATATTGCGTTACCCACTGCGATTGAAGCAAAAGATACCGGTGAGAGCGTTGAACCTAATGCGCTTCCTTGGGATCAAATTGAGCGAGCTAAATACGACAAGTTACAAGCTAATGAAAAACTGATTGCTAAGCTATCTGCGCAGCATCAAGCTCGTATTGCCAATGATATGGAGTTCGGCTTCATTAACGAGGATATTGCAAAGTATAAAGCGGAGAAAGATGACAACACAATTTCTCTCAATGAATCTGTGCGTAAGCAAGAAAGTGACAAGGCAGATGAATTGCGTTTGGCGCGGATTAACATGCGACAAGTCGCCAATGGTTTGAAGCCCTATAAAACCTTGCAAGATGTACCTAAAGATTATGAAGCTCCAGATGTTTATTTAGAAGAAGCAGTGGCGATCACTGTTGATATGCTAAATTAGCAACCAGTATCAATGAAAAGCGAGCCTTAGTGCTCGCTTTTTTGATCTTATTTAAACCAAATAAATAACGTGATACAGATCAAACATTTCGCTTTATCGTACAACCGGTTCTAAGCTTAAGAAAAAAGCGAGGAGCGTGTTATGAAATGGATAAGCATCATTTTTACCTGCATTGTTCTTATCAGCACCAGTGCGGCACAAAGTCAAAGTAGTGGTACGCAGACTCATCAAGACTTAACTCAGTTTGATCTCCCTTTTTTACTTGGTGATTGGTACCTACTTAACCCCAATCCTGACACTTCTTCCGATGATTTTCGTTCTATTAAACTGACCTTGGAATCGAATTATCGTTTCAAGATCGATATTCAAAAGAAAAATTATAATGTGGAGCACTGGGAAGGTGAATTTGACGCCAGCGATAACAGCTTGATTTTGGGGCTTAATTCATCGCAACCTCAAGTTTATCAATACCAAGTGAACCACAACATGCTCAACTTAAACGGCATTATGTTCACTAAAGCTTTACCAAATGCGTTGGCAGGGGTGTGGTCTAGCAAACGGATATTTGGTGAAGATGCGATAGCAACCGACATTAACCAACTTGATCTCGTTTTACAGCCGGATTTTGTATTTATGTTCAGAGTAAGTGGTGCTAATGGTAACGAATCGATCCATAAAGGGGTGTACTACACAGAAGGTGATCATTTGGTGCTCCTTTATGAAGACGGAGAACATGATACTCGCTATACGCTTGTTAGCGATATGTTAACGTTAGAGGTGGAAAATGGTTCCATGTCGGCTGTTTTAGCGCGAGTAAATCCGTAGTCTTGCAATCTTCTATCATAAGAAAGGCAATGAGTGAAATCTGTTGATATATGGGTAAATTGTCAGCGAAATAACGGGGTATTTGTCTTAAATGCCTCGTTTTTCGGTTTGAGGGGTTGTTATTAATGATAACAAGCCTTAGATCTATAGCCATCTTACTGAATGTTTATCAAAAACGTCACATTTCACTCCGTCAACAAGGATTCCGACATGGCTCATACACCCCAAGCCAAGTATCGCAAAGATTATCAATCTCCATCACATACCATTACGGATCTCGAATTAACATTCGATCTCTTTGATACCAACACCACAGTGACTGCCGTTTCTCACGTTAAGCAGCAAAAAGAGAGTAACCAATTGGTGCTGGATGGTGAAAACCTTGAGCTGAAATCGCTCAAAGTGAATGGCACCGAATGGCAAGATTTTCAGCTGCTTGAAAGCGGGCTCTCGATCTCATCATTACCTCAAGAGTTTGAATTGGAGATCGTGACACTGATTAACCCTGAAGCGAATACCGCACTAGAAGGGTTATACAAATCGGGTGGTGCGTTCTGTACTCAGTGTGAAGCAGAAGGTTTCCGTCGCATCACTTACTTCCTCGATCGCCCAGACGTTCTTGCAAAATACACCACGACCGTGATTGCTGACAAAAAAGATTACCCATTTTTATTAAGTAACGGTAACCGTATCGAACATGGCGATCTCGCAGAAGGTCGTCATTGGGTGAAGTGGCAAGATCCACATCCGAAACCTGCTTACTTATTTGCTCTCGTTGCGGGTGATTTTGACGTATTACGTGATCAATATAAAACCAAGTCTGGTCGCGACGTTGCCCTCGAGATTTTTGTTGATAAAGGTAACCTCGACCGCGCTTCTCATGCGATGACATCACTTATCAACGCAATGAAGTGGGACGAAGAGCGCTTCGGCTTAGAGTATGATCTCGACATCTACATGATCGTTGCCGTTGACTTTTTCAACATGGGTGCGATGGAGAATAAAGGCCTCAACATTTTTAACTCTAAGTTTGTGCTAGCCAATGAAAAAACCGCTACCGATACTGATTATTTAGGTATTGAAGCGGTGATTGGCCACGAATATTTCCATAACTGGACTGGTAACCGCGTTACTTGTCGTGATTGGTTCCAATTAAGCTTAAAAGAAGGCCTAACGGTATTCCGTGACCAAGAATTTTCGTCTGATTTAGGGTCGAGAGCGGTGAATCGCATTAATAATGTGCGCATTATTCGCGGGCCACAATTTGCGGAAGATGCCAGCCCAATGTCACACCCAATTCGTCCCGATAAAGTGATAGAAATGAATAACTTCTATACATTAACTGTCTATGAAAAAGGCAGTGAAGTGATTCGTATGATGCATACGTTATTGGGTGAAACGAATTTCCAAAAAGGGATGAAGCTCTATTTTGAGCGTCATGACGGCACTGCCGCTACCTGCGAAGATTTCGTGGCAGCGATGGAAGATGCTTCTGGCGTCGATCTTACCCAATTCCGTTTATGGTATAGCCAATCTGGTACACCGATTGTTTCAGTGAGCACTGAATATGACGCACAACAGAAAACCTATGCCTTAACCGTAGAGCAAACAACCGAACCAACGCACGAGCAAAAAGAGAAAGCAGCGCTGCATATTCCTTTTGATGTTGAGTTATACACCGCTCATGGTGATGTAATTGAGTTACAATGTAACGGAAAGCGAATCTCTAATGTACTGAACGTAACACAGGCTAAGCAGACCTTCGTGTTTGAAAATGTGCCAGAGAAACCGATCCCTTCCTTGTTGCGCGAATTTTCAGCACCAGTGAAACTGGAGTATGACTACAGTGATGATGAGCTTATCTTCTTGATGGTCAATGCTCGTAACGAATTTGCTCGCTGGGATGCAGGCCAAATGTTGTTAGCCAAATATATCCGTAGCAATGTGTTTGGAGTGCAGTCGGGTAAGGCGGCGGATTTGCCTGAATCGGTAGTTGATGCATTCCGTGGTGTGTTACTGAGTGAGGCTCTAGAGCCTGCTTTTATTGCGGAAATGCTCTCATTGCCTAGCCATAATGAGGTTTCAGGTTGGTATAAACGTGTGGATGTTGATGCTATAGCGACCGTACTTAAAGCGATGAAAGTACAGCTTGCTAACGCATTGCAAGATGAGCTCAATGCGGTTTACCACAGTTTAAAACAGACAGCATACAGCATTGAACACAGTGCAATTGGTGAACGAGCATTGCGCAATACTTGCCTTGCTTATTTAGCTTATACCGACCAAGGCAATGATTTGGTGCTGGCTCAGTATCACAGCGCCAACAACATGACTGACACCATAGCCGCTATGAGCGCTGCGAATAGTGCACAGCTTATGTGCCGTCAAGCACTGATGGATGATTACAGTAATAAATGGAAACACGATGGATTGGTGATGGATAAATGGTTTGCACTGCAAGGGACTAACCCCGCGCCAAGTGTTTTGGATACCATTCAACAAACCATGAAACATGAAGCATTTAGCTTAAAAAATCCAAATCGTACCCGCAGTTTAATTGGTTCATTCCTCAGCGCAAACCCAGTTAATTTCCATGCAAAATCGGGTGAGGGATACCGTTTTGCAGGGCAGATACTGCGTGAACTCAATGATAGTAACCCCCAAGTTGCGTCGCGTTTAATTGATCCTTTACTTAAATTCAGGCTCTACGATGAAACTCGTCAAGCAATGATGAAATCGGAGTTGGAGACTTTGAAGTCAATGGATAATTTAGCTCGGGATCTCTTTGAAAAAGTAACAAAAGCGCTCGAATCTTAAGGATCTTAACTCTACTAAGAGCGAGGTGATAGATACGTCTCCTCGCTCTATTTTGGTTAACGGCTATGAAGCAATACTATTTTACTCTCAACATTTCCTATCAAACTTACTTAGCGCACTATTCTGGTGTAGCAAGCTCTGTACAAGTCTACAC
>NZ_CAWNIB010000092.1:0-6603 GCF_963874405.1 Vibrio sp. V08_P9A1T1 | reverse complement strand
TAACGGTGTTGCTTTCCGATTTTTGTAATTAAATAACCATTTTGAGATTTAGTAAGAATGCGTTGTAACAGGAATTTAAAGAATAGCGTTAGATTCTAGTTTCCGATTCAAAATTGGTTATAAATTTACCTAAGTTAATTAAAATTGGTCACTAAATCTACAAAATATGTGTTCTAATTCCCTCATTATCTAGCTTGTTGTTATTTTCTAGGTATCTGTATTGCTGATTGGCATATTTAATAGTTATATCTATTGTGTAGAGGGAAGTAATGAAAGCTCGTGGCCCATTTTGTATTCGTCATGCTGCGGCGGACACATTTGCAATGGTTGTTTTTTGTTTTATATCAGGCATGATCATTGAAATTTTCATCTCTGGAATGACCTTCGAACAGTCGCTAGCATCACGTACACTGTCTATCCCAGTTAATATCGCAATAGCATGGCCTTATGGCGTATTTCGTGACTTTATTCTGCGCCAGGGACGTCAATGGTCTGAGACTGGCTTAATGAAGAATGTCTCGGATTTGGTTGCTTACGTTCTATTTCAATCTCCTGTCTATGCCGCCATTCTATGGGCTGTAGGCGCATCTACAGAGCAGATCATAACCGCAGTATCAAGCAATGCCATTGTGTCGTGTGGAATGGGCGTTCTCTATGGCTATTTTTTAGATATGTGCCGCCGTTGGTTCCGTGTCCCTGGCTATCATCGTAGTGCCTAACCGTGACACTCACTGAAGAAAGGCTTGTATTGAATTTCATCAAATAAGTCAATAAGTAGTCAAACGAACCAAAGTGGTGGGCTTTTTTATTATTTTGGCTTGACCTAATCCTATAGAATCATTAAATTAGCGCCTCGTTAGCCAAATGCGCTAACCACAATATAATTTGGTGAGTTGTCCGAGTGGCTTAAGGAGCACGCCTGGAAAGTGTGTATACGGCAACGTATCGAGAGTTCGAATCTCTTGCTCACCGCCATATTCTAAACCGTAGACGATCGTCTACGGTTTTTTTGTGCGTAAAATACCATGTCAACTCAAGCTTAACTCACTGTTTAATCTAAACAATCTCAATGCATCCCCTGCTAAAAGTTATTAAATAGCCATTCACTCAAAAATAATTCCAATTCAGAGCTAAACTGTCATATATAAAACTAATTTCACTTATTGGCTATGGTTACGAAAAAGCACAAAGCTCAGACCTTTCATAAAGTTGCAGTGGCTATTGTTGTATTGGTAGTCACTATTGCTATTTTTAATAGGCAACTTGGTCATTTTTATGATGCTAGCCGTGTTGAAGAGCGTAAAGCAGTAAGAATAGCGGTTTCGCAAACGCCACTCTCTTCCTCCTTTATTATTGCCGACAGTTTGGGTTTTTTTGAACAGCAAGGGGTGAATGTCGAACTAGTGCCCTGTTCTGGAGGTGTGGCCTGTTCTCAAGCTTTGTTTAGTGGGAATGTAGACTATGCGACTGCCTCTGAGTCGGTGGTTATGTTTAAGCTTTTCCAGCGTAATGATTTTGCACTACTAACCAGTTTTGTTGAGTCAGATAACGATTTAAAGCTGCTCACGTTAGAGCGATTAGGCATTGTTAACCTGAGTGACTTGGAAGGTAAAAAAGTAGGCATCGTTAAGGCGAGTGCCAGTGAGTTTTACTTTGATTCATTGTTGATTGCCAGTGACCTGAAAGAGATGGCTGTTGAAAAAGTCTATTTACCACCAGAAGCGCTAAATGACTCATTATTCTCCTCACAAGTTGATGCTATTTCTGTTTGGGAACCTTACGGTTATAAAACTGAAACCTCTGCACCATCCGATGTATTGAACCTTGGGCTATCTGGTATTTATCATTTGTCGTTTAATTTACTTTCGATGAAAGCAACCGTCGAAGAGGCGCATGACGAGATAGTGGCAATATTACGCGCATTAAAAGAGGCTAATGAATGGATTAACCTCAATCCTGAACAATCGAGAGAGGTGATTGCACAGGCCTTAAATATTCCGTTACCCCAACTCGAGTGGTCTTGGAATGATTATGTATTTCGTTTGTCGTTAGGTAATGCACTTTTATCTAACTTACAGCTTCAAGCAAGATGGGCGATTGAGGCTGGTATGGTTACGGGCGACAAGCCGGATTTTCGGACAGTGCTTGCTTCCAAGCCGATCGAGGAAGTGCTACGTACTAAGGTATCGATAAAATGATCAGTTCGATTGTACGTAAATTGACATTATTGTTCGCATCCACGGCATTTCTAATCCTTTTGATCACTTTTTCTCTGTGGGGCTTACTTAAAGAACAAGAGCAAACAAAAAAAGATCTAGAAGATATTATGCAGATCCAATTGAGTGTGGATTTGTTGCGTAGCCAACTTTGGATTTTCCTGCAGTATTCTGATGTATCAAGTTTGGACCAGGTTGATATTGCTCAGCAAAGCCTCTCCAAGAGACTGCTTAATCATAAGATGATGGGCAAACATATCGAAAACTTACAACGTATGAATACTAGCCTTGCCGTCTTACTGCAACAAGAAAAAAAGCTTACTCATCAAGATGCTGAAGCAAAAAGCAACTCTCTAATCAGCGCGAAAGGGCTGCTACATTCACGTTACAATATGCTCGTGCAAAATATGACTGAAGAGTTGTTTTACTTACAAAAATCAGTCTTAGCAAAAAGCATTGAGAGTCAACAAATGACCTTGATGTTGAGTGCACTGAAAATATTATTTTTTTCAATCTTAGTGAGTGGCATTGCGTGGTTGATTTTGAAACGTTTCAAAAGGGGGTTTGCGTCAATTAAACAAGGTATCCTAGCTTTGACGTATGGTGACCTTGAAAGCAAGATTGAACCAGTTAATCTGGATATTGAATTTGTTGCTTTGGCTGATTTCTTTAACCATATGAAGGTCTCACTAAAAACGACAACCGTGACAAAAGATGAATTGCAATTAGAGGTTGAGCGACAAACCTCAGAGTTAAAAATTCAAAAAGATCAGCTTCAGTTTCTATCTGAACATGATTCGTTGACGGGGCTACTTAATCGGCGAGCGTTTGAAAAGTTGTTGGATAACGCCATCGTAAAAGCCAACAGGACTAAGGTGAAGTTAGCGTTACTTTTCATTGATTTGGACAATTTCAAAACCATTAACGACACTCAAGGCCACTGCGCGGGAGATGAAATTTTAAAGCAAATCGCGATTCGCTTAGAGGCCAGTATCCGCCAATCTGATTTTGCGGCAAGGCTTGGCGGCGATGAATTTGTAGTGTGCCTCGATCTGATTGATGAGTACGACTTTGTCGCAGAGAAAGTCAAACAAATCATCAAATGCTTAGGGCTGCCCATTGAGTTTGAAGGGCAAAGCCTAACCGTTGGTGTTAGTGTCGGTATCAGCTACTTCCCCTTACAAACCAATAGTATGCACCATTTAATGGCCTTGGCTGATGAGGCGATGTATCAAGCGAAAGAGGTGGTTGGTAACACTTATTGTCAAAACATTGATCCCTTAAGGGGAGTTTTTACAGTGGAAGACGTGGTGAGTTAAGGCCATTTTTCTGCATAGGAAGCGGCTGGGTCGAGGCTGATGCATGAGTAGATAGTCGCAATCCCTGAATAATACCGTTTATCAATTGAACCTGACTCAGTTTCCTTTTACCCTGTGCTTCTCCCCCCATATTATCGCTAGGAGCATCGTCATGCAGCTTCGTGATCCTCAACTTTTTAAACAACAATGTTATCTCAATGGTCAATGGGTTTGTGCATCCAACTCGCTCACCTCAACCGTTTACAACCCTTATGACGGCACTCTGATTGGAACGGTTCCGCAGCTAGATAGTGCGCAAGTCCAACAAGCGATTGAGGGTGCAGAGCTTGCGCAGAAACTGTGGAAAAAACAGCCAGCGGCGGACAAAGCGAGAGTGCTTAGAGCTTGGTATGAATTGATTGTTGAACACAGCGATGATCTGGCACTGATTTTAACCAACGAGCAAGGCAAACCTTTAGCGGAAGCGAAAGGCGAGATCAGCTATGCTGCCAGCTTTGTCGAATGGTATGCCGAAGAGGCAAAACGAGCTTATGGTGAGCTTGTCCCGAGTCATAAAGCGGATGCAAGAATACTGGTATCGAAAGAACCTATTGGTGTGGTTGCTGCGATCACGCCTTGGAATTTCCCTGCGGCTATGGTGACTCGTAAATGTGCTCCAGCGATTGCGGCTGGGTGCGCAGTGGTACTCAAACCAGCACCAGATACGCCTTTTACTGCTCTTGCTTTGGCAGAATTGGCGCATCGTGCTGGGCTTCCCGCTGGCTTATTGCAAGTGGTGACCGGAGAGGCAATCGCAATCGGGCAGCAATTAACCAGCAGCAAAGTGGTACGCAAACTCTCATTTACTGGCTCAACAGGAGTGGGGAAAATATTAATGGCACAGTGCGCGCACAACATCAAAAAGTTGTCGCTCGAGCTGGGTGGTAATGCCCCTTTTATTGTGTTTGATGATGCCGACATTAATGCCGCCGTAGAGGGTGTGATGGTGGCGAAGTTTCGTAACGCTGGTCAAACTTGTGTCTGTGCCAATCGAATCTATGTGCAAGAGGGCGTGTACGATAAATTTGTTAAAAAATTGGTTGATAAAGTCAGCAAGCTGATTGTGGGAAATGGGTTGGAATCGGGCGTAACAATGGGGCCTTTAATCAATGATGCGGCGGTGGCTAAAGTCAAATTACATATTGCGGATGCCACCGCGCAAGGTGCTTTAGTGCAATATGGCACTCTGCCTCAAGCCGGTAGCCGCTTGTTTGAGCCTCACGTATTAACAGAGATGACAGAAGAGATGTTGGTGGCTCAAGAAGAAACCTTTGGCCCACTTGCACCTTTGTTCCGTTTCACTCACGAAGAGGAAGTGATTGAACGTGCAAACCACACGGATTCTGGATTAGCGGCATACTGCTATACGCAGTCACTGGCTCGGGCTTGGCGCTTGAGTGAGGCACTGGAAGTCGGTATTGTTGGTATTAACGAAGGTTTGATATCAACTACAGTCGCACCGTTTGGCGGCATCAAAGAGTCAGGTCTTGGCCGCGAGGGAGCAAAGCAGGGGCTAGACGAATATTTGGAAGTGAAATACACCCTAATGGGAGGCTTAAACTAACCTTCCTCTCACTATTTTTGTTGAGTCAGTAACACCCATCTTAAGGGGCCATTGGTTTCAAAATCATTGGCCTCTTGGCAGATCATATACAGCTCACCGACTTGAATCACTGCACCGATAGAATAAGCTTGGTCCTTATAATAGCAAACACGTTGCAAAGCTTTACCTTCTGTAGCCACCACAACCGGTAGCGAAGCGGTATTGATTACTTTCGTGTAGCCAAAGCTAGGAGCAATCAATAATAACCAAACACAGTACTTCAGCATGGTGTATCTCCTATTTATAGTGAGGTAGTTAATCAAATTGCCGCTGATAGCGGGGCAGCATACTTTCATTGCCCAGTAACCCACCTTGATGGATATAAATCACCGTTTTTTCTGGATGAGCTTCCATCCAAGGTAACAAACATTGCCACATCATAGGGTCATACAACAGATCAAATTCTACATGAGTCTGCTCAAGTAGATTTTGCCACATCCGATAATCGGCTTCGTACAATCGTCCAAAGTGATGCTTTTTCTCTGTAGATATAATCGTAGGGTACTGGCGCTCTTCAAGCTCGTCAAATTGCTGGATGAGGTAGTCATTTCCCCCTACACAAGCACAGGTCAGAACCTCAATGCCGTGCGGTTTTAGATATTTTTGCAGGTAGATCGCAGTGGTTCCTGTCCCGGAGGGCAACGCAACGACGAATTGCGTTTTTGTCTCCATCCTCATCCAGTTGAGAATTTCTAGAGCCAACTGCTTAATGCCCGTTTCGGCCACCTTTGAGCGACCGCCTTCTGGTACGACTAAGCATGAAGCATCAGGCTGACGGATCGTATCAATATACTGCTCGGGGGCCATTATATTGATGGGGCTAACTTCGATGATGTGCGCTCCTAAATCCAGTGCGCCACGATAGTTGCCAATCGGCCTTTGTTGTAGCCACGTTGGAATGTGGTCTACATAAAACTCAAATTTCCACCCTTTAATACGCGCAAGAGCCGCCAGAGAATAGAGAGCATTCGACTGCGCCGAACCATAGCTGATTAAAGTGCTGATGCCGGGGGAATCGCTATCCAATAACGCCATGAACTTACGCGCTTTATTTCCGGAAAAATGGCTGTGAAGTTGATCATCACGTTTTAAATAGAAGCGGTTATTGGCAAAAGTATGTTGCGTTATGGGGGTGTCAGACAGTTTCATGATGATTTTCGAGCAGAAAAGGGCCGTAGTATATACTGACCTGAGCAAAAATTGCAGTGTTGGCCGATTTTATCGCTCGTCAGTTACTGCTTTGCCTCTCATGCGGCAAAAAAAAGCCCAGAGCAAAAGGCGCTGGGCGGATACAAATAAACATAGGAGTTAATAAGAAAAAGCAGCATATCGGTAGTTACAGTAAGAAGAAAAATTTGACGGCCTGTAAAATTCTTAATGCTCTGCTAACTACACTTATTGAGACTGAGCATTTCACAATCAGTTC
>NZ_CAWNIB010000091.1:0-6613 GCF_963874405.1 Vibrio sp. V08_P9A1T1 | reverse complement strand
TAACGTAAGTGAAGCGTAATCATGATCGAAATTGGCAGTAAAGAATACCGAAAAGTCACTTGGGGACTTGCGCTCGGCTCGTTCTTAGTCTTTTGTAATCTCTATCTTTTTCAGCCAATGTTGCCCTACCTTGCTACGCATTTTGCGGTTTCAGAAACCCAAATTAACTGGTTATTTGCCGCATCAACCCTCGCACTCTCCGTCAGTTTAGTCCCTTGGGCAATCAGCTCTGAATCCTTTGGCCGCCGCAAAGTGATGTTATTAGGGCTATTCATGATGCCATTAATCGGCAGCTTAATGTTGATCAGCCAACAGCTATGGGTGCTGGTTTTAACACGTGCACTGATGGGCGTCGCATTGGCCGCCTTTGCTTCGGTTGCCGTGGCTTACATGGCTGAGGAGCTTTCGCCTCAAGCATTTAGCCAAGCGATTGGCGGTTATATTGCTGCGAATTCATTAGGTGGCATTAGCGGCCGAATTTTAGGCGGTATATTGACCGATGCCTTTGGCTGGCAACAAGCCGTGATTGTGATTGCCATACTCACTTTCGTATGCGCCATCATTGTGCTGTGGTTACTACCCATTCAACGTAATTTCACGCCGCAACGAGGCTTGTTCTTTCACCACAACCGTGCGCTAGTAAAACATCTTTCTAACCGCACACTGTGGCTAGCGATGCTGATTGGTGGTACTAACTTCGCGCTGTTTGTTAATCTCTACTCAGTGATGGGCTTTCGGCTTGTCGCCGAACCCTACTCGCTACCGATTGGCTTAGCATCATTGATCTTCCTATGTTATTTGGCGGGAACACTCAGCTCGAAACTGACCGCTAACTGGACAAAACGCTACAATGCCATTTCGGGCATGATGTTGGGAGCCTTGCTCAGTTTATCGGGGATGTGGCTAGCTTTGGTTGAATCGATCCCGTTTATGCTGATCGGTTTAATGTTGATCAGTTTCGGCGCGTTTTTTACTCATACGCTCGCCTATTCATGGGTGAGCCAAAAGGCCAGCAGCGCAAAAGCAACCGCGACCGCTCTGTATTTGGTTCATTACTATGTGGGTGGCAGCCTTGGCGGGTTTTTCTTACTCTATTGCTGGCAAAATGGCGGTTGGGCGGTGGTGGTTTCGGGTGGAATGGTGTTGTATGTGGCGATGTTTTTTCTCTGTTGGAAATTGCGCCATGATGACCGCGCCCTTGCGCACCGCAAACCGCTGCATGAATTGATCAAGTAGTGTTATCCACTCACTTTATCAAAAGACTCATGTTATGCTTGCGCCAAATTGACTGTTTTAATAAGCACTATGAGCGTAACGATAAATAAAACCGCCATCACAACTGAAGTCGAACAGTGGCTTAACGATGTGGTGATTGGCTTAAATCTCTGCCCTTTCGCCGCAAAACCACAACGTAACCAACAGATCAAAATTTTCGTCAGTGAAGCCGATACTGAAGAACAATTGCTGCAAGACATTTTGCAACAATTGCTAGAGTTAGAAGGCAGCTCGGCACAGTCTCTTGAGACTACCTTAGTGGTAGTGCCAAACATGCTCGAAGATTTTTTTGAGTACAACTTTTTTATCGATTGGGTCGAAGCATTAATTACGCAACAAGATTGGCAAGGCATCTTCCAAGTCGCTACCTTTCACCCTCACTACTGTTTTGGCGGCACACGCCCCGAAGATGACGAAAACCTAACTAACCGTTCGCCGCACCCTATTTTCCATCTTATTCGCGAAGAGAGCATGGAAAAAGTACTCAAACACTACCCTAACCCAGAAGCGATTCCCGATACCAATATCGCTCGTGTTAGTGCTCTAAGTGACCAAGAACGCCGCCAACTGTTTCCTTATTTGTTTCTCAATAAGTAACTCTGTTCTTTGACCAAACTGATGGCATGGGTCGCAGCTTTGCCATCAGTTTGTTACTATCCATTTTCTTACTATCAGTTTATTACTATCAATTTGTTACTACGCGTCACAATCCCTGTTAACCAAACCAATGGACCGAGATAATGCATTTATCCAAGCTTACTCAAGAGATTTACGATCATCTTTACCGCGATATTACCGAGTTTCGTAGCACCTTTGATCTCCCCGTTGCTGATGCCAGCAGCTTAAACGATAAAGCTGACACGTTGCATACTTCGCTCGCGATTGAAGAGTTGACTGAACTTGCTGAAGCTGACAATAAAACGGAACAAGCGGATGCGATCATCGATACTGTGTATGTTTTGATGGGTCGTTTAGTCCACCTTGGACATAGCCAAGTGAGTGACAACTTAGCGATCAGCTATTTGATTGATCTTCTGCTCAATGTTGCCGTAAATCGTGGCATCGAATTTATTCCATGCTGGGATGAAGTACACAGCTCGAACATGAGTAAAGTATGTCGCAATGAAAAAGAGTATGCCGATACCCAAGCCTACTATGCTGAGCAAGGTATTGAGCTGATGGCCGTACAAAAAGGCGACTACATTATTGCTAAATGCGCACAAGATTTTGTCTCTGAAGGCAAAACGATTCGCCAAGGTAAAGTGCTCAAATCAGTCTATTACCGTCCTGCTGACCTTGCTTCATTGACGCAATAACCTTGCAAAGACTCAGATAAAAAAAACCACCTTGTGGGAGCAAGGTGGTTAAGAGACTTATAAAAAGCCTAACAAGAACGAGAATGTATCGATTCTATTAATGCGATTGGCGTGCCAACTTTCACATAAAACCTAACCATTTGTTTTTAATAGACTTACTATTTTTATCATTCTATCTTCAGCACATTGATGCGCTAAAAGTGTGCTAACTGCACGACAGTTGTGCTTTTAATCAAAGATAAGGTAAGGCTTTCCTTCAACAACAACCTGCTTCACCTGAGTCTGAAACGCTGCACTTAACGCTTGGCTCTCTAATACTTGTTCAACCGAGCCGGAACTTTGCAATACGCCATCTTGCAGTAACAGAGCGCGATCGGCATGGCGCAATGTTCGATTGAGATCGTGATTGGCCATCACTACCGCTATCCCTTGCTGTGCAACCTCTTCAATCAAACGATAAAGCAACCCTTCTTGAGCAATATCAAGAGGCGCCGCAGGTTCATCTAATATCAATAACTGCGCGTAAGGGTTTAAGGTTGGCCAAATTTGCAAACAAATACCGGCCAAGCGGACACGTTGCCATTCGCCGCCTGACAGTTGGTGAATGGATCGATGCAATTTGTCTTGAATATTCAATCGTTGAGTGAGATGAACCACGGCTTGATTAACAGCCTGAGAATGTAAATCGGCGCAACTGGGGATCGCTAAGGCAAGATATTGATAAACATCGACATTAAAAACAGGCTTGTCGTTTTGCGACAAATAAGCTCGGTGCAGTGACAGCGCCTCTAACGATGCGCTTGAAAGCTGAAGATCACCAATGTAGACCTCACCTTGGCTCTCTGTCACGCCAGCTAACGCCGACAGTAAAGTGCTTTTTCCGCTGCCATTAGGCCCAATAACATGCAGCACCTCTCCCGCTTGGCAAGTAAAAGAGAGTGGCAATAAGCGTGATGAAACCTGCAGGCTATTAACGTGAATCATGGTTTTTCAACAACATCCAAATAAAAATCGGCGCACCAATGGTGGTAGTGACGACACCAAGTGGAAGCTCAGCAGCATTAAGCGCCGTTCTGGCAACGGTATCCGCGCAGACCAGTAAAAGTGCGCCGAACAGAGCCGACATAGGTAAAAGGTAGCGGTTTTCAGAACCAAACGCCAAGCGCAATAAATGCGGAACAACCAACCCAACAAAACTGATCACACCGCCCAATGCCACCGCAGCTCCTACCAGCAGCGACACGGCAAAAATCAATTTCCAACGTAGTCGATGCACATCCACACCTAACTGCTTTGCATGAGTTTCGCCCAACATCAGTTTGTCTAACGTTTTTCCTTGCAGAGCAAGCCAGATGATCACCGGAAGCGCAGCTAATGAAAGCGTATGTTGATACCAGCTTGCACCACCAATACTGCCCATCAACCAGTAAACCAGTTGCCTTAAACTGAGATCATTACTGAAATAAAACGCCCATGTCACCACAGCACCAGATAAAATACCCAGCGCCACACCGACCAACAGTAAGCGAGTTGTGCTTAAACGCATCGCTTTAGCCATGCTGACCAGTAAAAGAGTAAACACCATCGCACCGACTACGGCACAAAGCATGAAAATTTCAGGGGAGGCCAAGGCAGGGAAGAAAAACAGCACCACTACCATCGCCACACTGGCGCCACCGGAAATACCAAGCACGCCCGGCTCTGCCAAAACATTCCCTAATAGCACTTGCAGCGCCGCGCCTGATACGGCTAGTGAAGCACCAATGATGACGGCAGAGAGCAGACGAGGAGCACGAAGTTCAGTCACTAACTGCCATTCCAGTAGTGACCAAGTGTGAAATGGGCTGATAAAGAGTTCACCCACCATCAAATAAAACGCACTCATCGTAATCAACAATGCCAGCATAGCGTAGAGGGCGTAATGCCAGCGACGCTGTTTTTTTAAGAGTAACTGATTGAACGTCATGCGCTTATATGTAAGTAAGAGAAACAATAATGGCCTAACCTTACCGTTAAGCCATTTAAATAGAAAGTGATATACCAAAGCAATCGCCTGTTAACCTTGTCAACAGACCAAAAGGTTAACAGGTCAAAAGATTAACAAGCCAAAAGTACCATCGGTTAATCGTATACCAATTGATCGTCTTCATAGCGTGTCGCCACTTTGCACACCATTAACGCGGCGCGCTGGCCTAATGCCACTTTTCGGTTAGGAAATACGATCGCTTCATCTTCATTTTTCGCCATGAGTGGCTTTTCACCATCATGACCAAATACCTCACCATGTTTAAACGCGGTGAAGTTTTCGACGTTATCATCAAACATGAAATCAAAATCGTCATGCAAACGGACGATGGTACGGCTGACACGATAAATGGTTGGCTTTCTTGGCAAGTGTTCAGGTGTCGCATTGGCTACCAAATCGCGCATGGCTAAGTCAAACGCGACTAATCGCTCTAGGTTGTTTTGACCAAGAGGTGCGACTTGTCCCAGCTCAAGCGTTAAAGCTTGCGCGGCAAAATTCTCTGCACTGTACCAACTGAAGGTACTCGAGGGTGAATTTGAAAGCAGCACCGCTTCGATATGCGCACTTTCAATCAATGCCATCAGTGCGCGGCTGCGGACAGGATGACGAGATTTGGGGCTGACGGCAAACGAATAATGTTTGGAGTGACGAATCGCACAGTGCAAATCAAGATGCCACCGGTTTTGCTCAGCGGTGTGTTCGAAAAAGTCTTTCACTGTCTGTTTGAGATGCTGTGCAATCTCTCTTTCTAGGGAGGTATTGCCCTTTTTATCATCAAATAAACGGTTCAAATTTTCTTGCACGAAACGGGTATGTTGATTCGTCGCCTGAGGATGAGCCACAATAAATAAGCAGCGGTGTTGGACCGCTTGAAAACCTGACTGAATATCATCCACCAGCTTATTTACTAATTCCATTGGCGCAGTTTCGTCACCATGAATACCGCAAGAAATAATGATGTGCTTACTCTCATCGTTGAGATGAGCGGGAATCACTTCGAGCACTCCACGCGAGAGCACTTTAAGCGTAATACCAGCTGCCGTTTTGATTTCGCCAGTGACCATTTCTTGGTCTAAATCCAAACTATCAAATAGGAAAGATTGGCGGAAAAGGGACTTCGTCATGCGTTACTCCTTTATTGCACAGCGGTATGTTAATGAATTGTAGAAGCAATTTATGTTGAGGCGATCCCACTTATCAAGATGGATAAGGGTAAACTTAACTCATCAACGATCGTCTCAATACCTTATACAAAATACGCTTAACCAGAGGCCGGCGTTAATTGCCGGGAATTCTATCATTAAATCTGATAGTTACTCCATACTCTACTGCATGCTCACCCGGTGCTAAATTTGAATTCCGATGCTCTTCACACTCACATTCTCAGCGTTATCTTTTCCTATTTGGATATGAGTTAATGATTGATAGTCGATATTCAACACACTATACCAATGGCGGTTTTGCCAGTCAGTGCCTAGAACATAGGCAAGTATCATTCTGATTGTTCCACCATGAGCGATGATTAAAGTGTCTTGCTTGATCTCTTTAATCTGAGCCTCCCAAGCACGAGTTACACGCTGATGAAAATCGGCCAAGTTTTCTGCATTCGGTAGTTGATGTTGGGCCGGATTGGTCCACAAAGTTTCCACTACTGGCCACATCGATTGCAGTTCATCAAAGGCTACGCCATCGACGTCACCAAAATCCATCTCTTGGAAATCAGGCTCAATTTGGTAATCCAATTTCGGCTGCTGTAAAACCAGTTGCTGCGCTAAATCACGGCAACGGCGTAGCGGCGAAGTAATGATGTTTGAGAAGGAGTAACGGGATCTCAGCAAAGTATGAGCGATCTGCTCTTGCCGATGCGCTTCAACGAGCACATCTGTTTTACCATTGAGCGCAGGCCGACCGACGGTTTTACCGTGGCGCATCAAATAGAGATTGATCATTGTGAGCCTTTTAAAGCGATGTCGTTTAGAGCAGTGTCTTTTAAAAC
>NZ_CAWNIB010000090.1:0-6616 GCF_963874405.1 Vibrio sp. V08_P9A1T1 | reverse complement strand
GATCTCATTCGCCCAAGCTTGCTGGGGACAGCAATTCACAACATATTAAAAATCAGCGCATTACCTTGTCTGTTCATGGTTTCGGCTACGGCACAAGCTGAGCAAACACCGCCACCAGTTTTAGACACGATCGTGGTAACGGCATCGGCATTGAAAGTCGATACCCCGACACAAGAAACTGCAAAGTCGGTCACTGTCATTGAACGTGATGAACTCGACCAGCATAACGTACAAAAACTGGATGAAGCATTGCGCTATACGCCGGGGTACACCTCACCTTATGGCGCGGATAACGACGCCGAGTGGATGTTTGTGCGTGGTTTTGAACCGAGTGTCTATCTCGATGGTAACCGTCTTTATAAAGAAGGTTTCTTTGCTTGGACGGTTGAACCCTTTGGTTTAGAGCGAGTTGAATTGGTGAAAGGCCCGTCTTCGGTGCTGTATGGTGAGTCCATGCCGGGCGGTATTGCCAACGTGGTGCAGAAAAAGCCGACTGATGGCGCGCAGCATTCCGTATCTCTGTCGGTGGGGAATAAAAATTACCAGCAGTTGGGTGTCGATATTGCCGATTGGGCCAACCAAGATGGCAGCCAGCGCTACCGCCTCGTGGCGATGGTTAATCAAAAAGAGGGTGAACTGGATGGCATTGAGAGCCAGCGCGTTTATGTTGCGCCAAGCTACGCTATCGATTTATCAGATCAAACCACGCTAACGCTGATGGCCACTTTCTTGAAAGATAACGGCGTGCCACAAAACGGTTTCTTCCCAAGCGATGGCACATTAGTGGCGCTGCCCAATGGTGAGACGATTGCGCCTAACCGCAACTTTGGCGAGCCGGATCACGATGATTTCGATAAAACACAACTGTCGTTCGGCTACCAACTCTCTCATCAACTGAACGACACTTGGAGCCTCAAGCAAAACTTCAACTACGCCTATGTTGATCTGTACCTACGAAGTTCTTCGGCCTATCAAAATGCTTGGCAAGACAGCGACCCATACACATTGGCACGTTATACCTTGATCAATGATGGTGATGCACACAGCGTAACCTTGGATAACAACGCCCAAGCACAGTGGCAAAGTAGCCAATTTGAGCACCGCTTATTGACCGGGTTTGACATTCAGTATCACCAAAATAAATGGCTGGGTAATGGCACTGGTTCACAGGTGGGCGTGATCAACAGCCTTAATCCGACCTACGGCAATGTGCCTGATCTCTCAAGCAGCTTGTATGACAATGAGATTGTCAAACAGCAACTGGGTGTGTACGCGCAATATCAAACGAAGTGGCAACAGAAATGGGTTCTGAATTTAGGTGGCCGCTACGACAAAATTGATGTTGAAAGCAAAGGTTTGAATAAAGATGAGCTTGATGATGGCCAACTGTCATTAAACAGCGGTTTGATCTATTTAGCCGATAACGGTTTGTCACCTTATGTGAGCTACTCTGAATCTTTCTATGTGATCAGCAGCTTAGATTTCACCACCAACAAACTCTACAAACCCGTCGAGAGCAACCAAACCGAGGTGGGTGTGAAATACATGCCAAGCTGGCTCGATGGCTATGTCAATCTGGCGTGGTTTGATATCGACCAGAAAAACGCAACCGCCTCTACCGTCGGCAGCAATGGCGCGTTAACCACCAGTCAATCGGGCACAAAAACCAATACGCAAGGGTTCGAAGTAGAAGCTCGCATGGCTGTGACAGAGAATCTGATGCTGAATGCCAGCTACACCTATCTCGATGCTCATACAGGTGAAGGAACGAGCCAGAAGCGCAAGTCGATGATTCCGCGCCACTTAGCGACAGGTTGGGCGAGCTATGATTTTGCAGGCCTTGGGATTGAGGGGCTGACGTTGGGCTCTGGCGTGCGTTATACCGGAACGTCTGTGGATGCCTCGCTCGATAAAAAGGTGCCTGCTTATATGCTGTGGGATGCAATGGCAAGTTACGCCATTAATACACAGTGGGATGTGCAGGTTAACCTCAATAATATTTTGGATGACGAGTACCTTGCTGGTTGTGATTTCGGAACCTGCTATTACGGCGAATCACGTCGTATGGTGGCAAGCGTGAATTACCGCTGGTAAGTCAACATGGACTCACCTTCGCTGAAGGTGAGTTTGACTGTTTCTGAACATTCCCGCGGCGGCGGGGATGTGTGTTTTAGGTGTGGCTCGATTTTTGGGGGAGAGTGATGTTTACCTTATCAAATGTTCAAGTGGTGCGTGGTGGACGAAGCATTTTATCCATTGAATCACTGAATATTCCCACCACAGAGTTAACTGTGGTACTCGGCCATAATGGCTCCGGAAAATCCACGCTGGTGAGTTTGATTTCTGGTCAGCAAGCACCTGACCGTGGCGACGTGTTACTTAATCAGCAGCCGATTGCCGAGCTCAGCGCCAGAGCGCTGGCTAAAGCGGTGGCGTTTTTGCCACAAAAATTGCCAACTTCAGCGGGGTTAACGGTACGAGAGTTAGTGCGCCTTGGGCGTTTTCCGTGGCGTGGTCCTTTTGGTCGCTGGCAAAATCAGGATGAAGTGATCATCGATCAAGCGATCGCCCAAACCGGCGTCACTGAATTTGCCTATACCTTGGCCGATGAATTGTCTGGTGGTGAAAGGCAACGCGCTTGGGTGGCGATGCTGTTGGCGCAGCAGTCTCCGGTGCTGATTTTAGATGAGCCAACTTCAGCGTTAGATGTGCAGCACCAATATCAGTTAATGGCTCTGCTTGCGCAATTAAACCAGACACAAGGCTGCGGAATTATCGTCATTTTGCATGATCTGAACCTTGCGCTACGTTACGCGACCCACATCGTCGCGCTCAAGCAGGGCAAGGTTGCTTTTGAAGGCGATGCCTCTTTATTGGCCGATGAAGCACGTTTATCGGCGCTTTATCAAACGCCGATCCAACTGCTGGATCACCCAATGTCCAATTCAGATTCTCACACGCATAAGGTCGCGATTGTATGTGCTTAAACCTTGTAAAGCGCTGGCTGGTTACTGGCTTACTCTCTGTTTTTTCGAGTGTCGCTTTTAGCGCGCCATTGACCGTACACGACAGCCGCGGAGAGCAAACTCTACAGCAGCGGCCACAACGTGTGGTGGTGCTCAATTGGGATTTACTTGAGCAAGTGATTGAACTGGGTATCACACCCGTTGGCGCGCCAGAGCTTGCCAGTTATCAAGATTGGGTTGTCAAACCGCAAGTGCCGCAAGGGGTAGAAGATATCGGCACGCGCGTTGAACCCAATTTGGAAAAAATTGCTGCACTAAAACCAGATCTCATTCTCGCTGCTGCGCCGCAGCAAGATTTAATCACACCGTTAGAGCGCATTGCTCCGGTGCTCTATTTCTCTAATTTTCAAGCCAGTGATGACAGTGGCGCAGTCGCGATTGACCATTTTCGCCAATTAGCGCAGCTCTTTGACAAGCAAGCGCTCGCCGAGCAAAAACTGACCACAATGACGGAACGTTTTGCGCAGTTAAAAGCACAAATTGACATCGCGTTTTCTCATCAAACA
Organism: Vibrio sp. V08_P9A1T1; assembly: GCF_963874405.1. Lineage (NCBI taxonomy): Bacteria > Pseudomonadati > Pseudomonadota > Gammaproteobacteria > Vibrionales > Vibrionaceae > Vibrio > Vibrio sp. V08_P9A1T1. The sequence goes on along the minus strand of NZ_CAWNIB010000090.1, from coordinate 3,084 downwards.
CCCGCGGTGGTGGCGATGCGTTTTGCTAATCCAACCTCGGTGTTCCTTTACGGTGAAAACTCCACCACTCATTATGTGCTGAAGCAATTGGGCTTGCATGAAGCGCTGCCTCAGCCTGCCAAAGAGTGGGGGATTGTGCAACATCGGTTAACGGATTTGCAGTATGTTGAGCAAGGTTATGTGCTCTATTTCTTGCCATTTGCCCAGCAAGCACAGCTAGAAAAATCAATGCTTTGGCAAGCGATGCCGTTTGTTCGTCAAGCGCGAGTGAACTCGGTTGAGAGTGTCTGGAACTACGGCGGCGCGATGTCACTACAATACATTGCAGAAGCGCTGACACGCAGTTTGCTTGAGGTTGCGCCTAAGTCATGAACGGAAAAGTGTTTCTCGCACTGAGTAGTGCGCTGCTGCTTGCGGCGATGCTCAGTGTGCAAATTGGCAATGGCGTCGATCTAGTCACGCAATGGCAACTGTTGTGGGCGCAACGTGACGCGAGCTCTTTTGCGGAGTTCAATTTCCTATATGGTCAATTGCCCCGTTTGGTGATGACGTTGCTGGTGGGCGCGATGTTAGGTTTGGTCGGCAGTGTGATGCAACAACTGACGCAGAATAACCTCACTTCACCATTGACGCTGGGCACCTCATCTGGAGCTTGGCTGGCGCTGATTATTCTCAACATTGGTTTTCCAAGCCTAGTTGCCAGTTACAGCGCGTTGGCGGCAATGAGTGGTGCTTTGCTCGCATTTGCGTTGATCGTGGTGATTGCGGGCGTGCGTAACATGACGGGCTTGCCGTTAATTGTGGCAGGCATGGTGGTGAACCTGCTACTTGGCGCGATTGCGACGGCACTGATTCTACTCAATGAACAATACGCCAAAAACGTCTTCATGTGGGGCGCGGGCGATCTGGCGCAAAATGGCTGGGATTGGGTGCAGTGGTTGCTGCCGCGGTTATCGGTCTCCTTATTGATTTTACTGTTTGCGCCAAGGGTTCTGACGTTATTGCGTTTAGGTCATCAAGGTGCTGCGGCTCGTGGTCTGCCTGTCATTCCTGCATTTTTAATCTTAATGGTGCTCGGGATTTGGTTGGTTTCAGCCTCGATTACAGCGGTGGGCGTCATCAGTTTTATCGGGCTACTCACGCCAAACATCGCCCGTGCTATGGGGGCAAGAACGCCCAAACAAGAGCTCTATTCGAGCTTACTGCTTGGCGCGTTACTGCTTTTATTAACCGATATGCTCGCAATGTGGTTGAGCCTATGGACTACGCAAGTCATCGCCAGCGGTATCACAGCCGCGGCGATTGGCGCGCCCGCATTGATCTGGTTTAGTCGCCGTCAGCTCAAGGCGCAAGATACATTGACTATCTCACTGCCTCAGTCGCGCGCATCATTAAGCCCTGTCGCACTATTGGGGTTGTTGCTAATGATGCTGGCAGCACTTGGGTTGCATACGTTGTTTCAAATGAACGAACTTAGTTGGCAATTGGCGCTGCCAAGCAGCTATCAGTGGTCATTACGCTGGCCGCGCATGCTCACCGCATTGTGTGCCGGTATTGGTCTTGCCCTAGCAGGTAGCATTTTGCAACGTTTGATATACAACCCGTTAGCCAGCCCAGATATTTTAGGGGTCTCGTCAGGGGCGACGTTTGCGTTGGTGTTTGCCAATCTCTTTTTAGGTCAAAGCTTGTTAGCTGCTCATTGGGTGACAGCGTTGTTGGGTAGTTTGCTGGTGTTGGCGGCATTAGTTGTGCTGGGTAAGCGCCATCAATACGCCGCGTCGAGTTTGATTTTAACCGGGATAGCCATTACCGCATTGCTTGAATCCTTAGTGCAATTTTGCTTGGCTAAAGGGTCAGAAGACAGTTATCGAATTTTACAGTGGTTAGCAGGCTCAACCTATCGCGTTACGCCTGACCAAGCGCTGTTGCTGGCTGTTTTGGTGCTGTTGCTGGCCGCAGCCACCATCGCGCTGTCGCGTTGGCTGACTTTAATCTCCATTGGTCGTCGTTTTGCCAGTGCGCGCGGCGTTAATGCGCAAAGCACCAGTTTGATTTTATTGACCATTGTGGCGCTGTTATGTGCGCTGGTGACAGCGACGATGGGGCCAGTGTCGTTTGTGGGTTTGATTGCGCCACACATGGCGATGATGCTAGGCGCACAGCAAAGTAAAACCCAACTGCTGGTGGCAAGTTTAGTCGGTGCATCATTAATGTTGTGGGCAGATTGGCTCGGACAGGTGATCGTTTATCCGATGCAAATTGCGGCTGGCACGCTCGTGGCGATTCTCGGTGGGAGCTATTTCTTGCTGTTACTGTTGGTCAATCGTTCAAAATAAGCTCAGTCTATTTACCATTGGCATCGATAGTGTTAACGAATAGCCCTGTGAATACAGGGCTTGCGGCTATTTTTTGGTGATTTTATCTAAATAACCCATCGCAAAGGCCGATAAGACAAAGGTAATGTGCAGCAGTAAGTACCACTTGATTTTTTCACTGTCGATATTTTCAGTGTTCATGAAGACTTTCAGCAAATGAATTGAGGAGATGGCGACAATCGATGCCGAAACCTTATTTTTCAACGATCCTGTGTCTAATTTTCCGAGCCAGCCGAGCTTATCATCCTCTTCGGCGATATCAATTTTAGAGACAAAATTCTCATAGCCTGAAAACATCACCATCACAATCAACCCACCAACCAATGAAATATCAATCAAAGAAAGTGTCACTAAAATCAGGCTGACTTCATCGGTGCTCAAGATGTTAGGTAGCAGATGAAACACTTCTTGGAAAAATTTAATGCCTAATGCCAGCAGCACTAAACTTAACCCCAAATAGATAGGGGCCATAATCCAGCGCGCTGAATAGAGTAGTTTTTCGACGATATTTTCCATAATTATTCCGTTTATGATCTCCACGAAGTATGTGGAATAAGGGGTGATAATACTGTGTTTTCTTGTGATTTGGCTATGTTATTGCACAAAGTTTTTGTAGAGCAATATAAGCCAGCCAAGCTGATATTCAAGGGGGCGTGGTACGCGTTTGATCACCATTGCATGATGTTGAAAATATTGTACTGTTTTGTAT
>NZ_CAWNIB010000089.1:0-6617 GCF_963874405.1 Vibrio sp. V08_P9A1T1 | reverse complement strand
AACACCAATAACGCCACTTAAGTGGACTAGGAGATAGTGATGATTCAAGGCATTCAAATTACAAAAGCAGCAAACGACAACCTACTAAATTCTATCTGGTTACTCGATAACGAAAAGAATGAAGCACGTTGCGTTGCCGCTAACGCAGGCTACCAAGCAGATCAAGTTATCGCGGTCAGCGACCTTGGTGAGTATGAAAGCCGTGAAGTTGCGATTGAAACAGCACCTCGCATCGAAGGCGGTCAGCACCTAAATGTGAACGTTCTTAAGCGTGAAACTCTTGAAGATGCCGTTGCACACCCTGAGAAGTATCCGCAACTGACGATTCGTGTTTCTGGTTACGCTGTTCGTTTCAACTCATTGACTCAAGAACAGCAACGTGACGTTATCGCACGTACTTTCACTGAGACGCTATAATCATAGCGTTGATGAGAATATTCATATCCAAAAATGGCGCTCAATGAGCGCCATTTTTATCGTTAGAGGAATATCATCCTGACTTCAATAAGATGAAATCAGGATCTCTTTAAGGCTGAACGCGTCTTAACACCGTTTTTAGAGCGTCAAAATCATTGTCTAACTCTTCAGAAAGCAACGTCATCACTGCATGTTTTGCAAGAGGAGCTGGTAATTCAATGTCAGTGCCTAGCACATCGTCAACGACTTCTTTAAATTTGGCAGGGTGCGCAGTACACAAAAATAGCCCCGTTTCTCCCGCTTGTAACTGCTCATCCAAAACTCGATATGCAATGGCACCATGCGGTTCACACAAATAACCTTGCGCGTAAAGTTCACGAACTGAATCCGCACTTTGTGCATCAGATACCGCACCTTTACCTAAGGTATCTAGCCCCCAGCCCTTTAAGCGACAAAGCTCTTCGATGCGCGGCCAGTTGTTCGGCTGACTTACATCCATCGCATTCGATGTGGTCGCTACCGTGGGTTTTGGATCCCATTGACCCGTTTCTAAGTAACGAGGAACGGTATCATTGGCATTGGTTGCCGCGATAAAACGCTTGATAGGTAAGCCCAATGCTTTTGCCAACAGACCCGCGGTTAGGTTGCCAAAGTTGCCACTCGGTACGGAGATGACTAAGTTTTCACGCTGCGCTTTGCTTAATTGTGATGCGGCCTCAAAGTAGTAGCAAATTTGTGCCATTAAACGGCTGATATTGATTGAATTTGCAGAGTTTAAACCGATCTCTTGGCGAAGCTTGGCGTCATCAAAAGCCTGCTTAACTAACGCTTGGCAAGCATCAAAGTCACCATTTATCGCGACAGTGTGAATATTGTTGCCCAGAGTGCAGAAGAGTTTTTCCTGTAACGGGCTGATCTTACCTTTAGGGTAAAGTATCACGACCTTGATGTCTGGCATTCCATAAAAGGCATGAGCCACCGCTGCGCCAGTATCACCAGAAGTCGCGGTTAAAATGGTGATCTGTCCACCATTTGAAACAGCGGCCAGTGACTGCGCCATAAAGCGACCACCAAAATCTTTAAATGCCAGCGTTGGGCCGTGGAAAAGCTCTAGAGCATAAATGCCGTCTTTCACTTGCTTAATCGGTGCTGGAAACTGAAAAGCCGCATCAACCATCGCATTCACTTGCTCTGCGGGTAATTCATCACCAATCAAGGCGCTGAGAATTTTTGTACTACGAGAGATAAAATCTTCGGCTAGTAACGCGTCAATATCTTCAAACTGAGGCAACTCTGCTGGGAAAAATAGCCCTTGATTGCGTCCTAATCCTTGGCGTACGGCTTGGCCAAAAGAGACTTGTTCATCATTTTCTTTTATGTTGTAAAGCTTCATAGAGCACTTCCTGTAACGGTCGAGCCATTTTTGTCTAAGCGACAAATATGGACGAATCCTTCTTCATTTTGTACATAATGTTGTTCAAGCCAACGAGCAACTCGCTCGGCAACCTCTTTTTCTTTGCAAATACTGAACAGTGTTGGGCCACTGCCGGAAATGCCAGTGGTGAGCGCTCCGGCTGATGCAGCGTATTTACGCGCATCCGAAAAGCCGGGCAGAAGTTTCTCACGATACGGTTCAGCAATCACGTCTTTGATCAGTTTAGCCGCTAGCTCAGGCTGACCTGAGTGACAAGCATGAATGAAACCTGCGAGATGACGACCATGCGCAATGATGTCCTGTCGACGATATTGTGAAGGTAAGATCGCTCGCGCTTCGGCTGTGGAAACTTTAATCCCAGGATACGCCATCACCCAATACCAATCGTCAAAACAAGGCACTTCTTGGCTGATGATACCTAGCTCTTCAAGCATCAATTGCACGCCGCCTAAGTAGCAGGGGGCAACGTTATCATAATGTATACCGCCTGAAATTTTACCTTCCATTTCGCCCATCAGCGCTAAAAGCTCAGTCTGATTAAGTGGGTTACCGTGAAACTGGTTCAACGCATCTAAAGCTGCAACAATTGAACAAGCACTCGAACCTAAGCCTGAACCAATAGGCATATTTTTTTCTAACGTCATTTGCAACGGCTTTACTGTAATGCTCTTTTTTTCAAGCTCTCTGGCAAAAACAAGCCAGCAATCGTAAACAATATTCTGCTTTGGATCTTGTGGCAGCTTGTCGACAAAGCGACCTGCAGTTTCGAGTACAAAAGGTTCGCTGCCCGCTTTAACTTCAACGCGATCCCCCAATAAACTGCCATCAATTGGCGACACGGCCGCCCCTAAAACATCAAACCCAACGCTCACATTACCAATTGAAGCTGGAGCATACACCACCACACTCATGTCACTTGAACTCATCAATTAAACCCCTAACTTCCAACCTAAGGTGCGCATCACATCAGAGAACACCCCTGCTGCTGTTACTTCTGTACCCGCCCCATAACCACGCAACACCAATGGAATCGGTTGGTAATAACGGCTATAAAACGCCAGTGCATTCTCACCATCTTTGACTTTAAACATTGGGTCATTTTCATCGACCACTGCAATTTTCACCTTGCATTGGCCCTCTGATATTTCACCAACATAACGTAATACCTTACCTTCGGCTGCTGCCTTAGTGGATAACTCTTGGAAATAAGCATCAGCCTGCGGCAAGCGCGCCATAAACTCTTCAACTGTACCCGAAATATCGAAACCCGGTGGCAAAGCAAGATCGACTTTTACATCATCCAGTTCTAAAGGCATTCCCGCCTCACGAGCTAAAATTAACAGCTTACGAGCCACATCCATTCCCGACAGATCATCACGAGGATCAGGCTCAGTGAAACCTTTGTCTTTAGCTAACTGCGTAGCTTGACTAAGTGTCATACCTTCATCCAGTTTGCCGAAAATAAACGAGAGAGAGCCAGATAAAATACCGCTGAATTTTTCCAACTCATCACCAGCGGCAATGAGATTTTGCAAGTTTTCAATCACAGGTAAACCAGCACCAACCGTCGTTTCGTACATCAGTTTACGGCGCGAGTTGCGCGCCACTTCACGCAGCTGGTGATAGTAGGCCATGCTTGCGGTATTGGCTTTTTTATTAGGCGTCACAACATGAAAACCCGCAGCCAGAAATTCGGCGTACTGGTTGGCAATCACTTCACTGGAAGTACAATCAACTAAGACAGGGTTAATGATATGGTTACGCTGCACTAGAGAGATAAGCCTTGCGAGGCTAAATTCTTCACTCGCGCTATGCATTCGATCACGCCAATGCTCCAGCGGCAAGCCTTCGCTATCCAGTAATAGTGCCTTACTATTGGCAAGGCCACACACTCGAATCACAATTCCTTTATCGGCTAGTTTGGCTTGCTGACGATGAATTTGGTCAACTAATTCGCCTCCGACACCGCCAACACCGACCACAAACACATCCAAGAAATGCTTAGAATTGAAGAGATTTTCATGACAAGCCTTGATCGCTTCTGAAATTTTATCTTCTGGAATCACCGCCGAAATAGCTCGCTCGGAAGAGCCTTGTGCAATGGCAACAATATTGACGTGAACTTCAGCCAGCGATGAGAAAAATTGAGAAGCCACTCCGCGCGAAGTGCGCATGCCGTCACCAACCAGAGTGACAATCGCAACGTCATCCATAAACTCGACAGGCTCAAGTAGGCCATCTTTTAATTCCAGTTCAAACGCTTCCGATAATGCTCTTTTGGCAAGGGCTTTATCTTGCGCCTCAATACAGAAACTGATGCTGTATTCTGAAGAGGATTGTGTAATCAGCACAATAGAAACGCCTGCGGCAGACATCGCGCCAAATACACGGCTGGCCATGCCGACCATGCCTTTCATGCCTGGGCCGGAGACGTTGACCATAGTCAAATTATTGAGTGTAGTAATACCTTTGATAGCCAGCTTATCTTCACCAGTATCTTGACCAATCAGCGTGCCTGCGCCTTGAGGGTTAAAACTGTTTTTGATAAGACACGGAATATGAAATTGTGCAATCGGTGCAATGGTTTTGGGATGTAACACTGACGCGCCAAAATACGAAAGCTCCATCGCTTCTTGGTAGCTGAGTGATTTTAATAAACGAGCATCCGCAACCAAACGTGGGTCACAGTTATAAACGCCATCGACATCGGTCCAAATCTCACAACAATCTGCACGTAAACATGCCGCAAGCACAGCCGCAGAGTAATCCGAGCCATTACGGCCTAGACAGACCAATTCACCCTTTTCATTACCAGCCGTGAAACCCGGCATAATATTAACATGCGCTTGCGGAAGTGGATTTTGTTTGAAATTTTGCGTGGAGATCTCAACATCGACCATTGCCTCAAGGTACTCACCTTTAGCAAAAAGATATTGTACTGGGTCAATCAGTGCAGCCGCTTGTCCTTTTGCTTCAAGTACCGCTTTCATCAGTTGGATAGAGACTCGCTCACCTTTACTGATAATGCGCGCATTGACGTTGTCTGGGCACATACCGAGTAAATTAATGCCGTGTACAAATTGACGCAGCTGAGACAGTGACGTTTTTACTTGATTGTCAAAAGCGGCCGAATCCACATTAGGTAATTGTGCTTTGATGCCAGCGAGTAGATCGAAAAATGAGAATTCAAGCTCCGCTATTTGGCGTTCTGCTTCGCCATTACGCAAAGCACTCTCAATAACTGCCACTAATTTATTGGTGGTTTTTCCCGGTGCAGAGAGCACAACGGCGACTTCTTCTTGTTGTACATTGTTAACGATGATATCTGCCGCCCTTAAAAAACGATCAGCATCGGCTAACGATGAACCTCCAAACTTTAATACTCGCATCCCTTCCTCCAAAACAGTTCAAATTGGTATAAAAAAAGGCCTGTATCTGGTGGGATACAGGCCTTTTTTGTAAAAACTTTTCGCTCAGCGGCCCGCCCCAACATGTGTCATGTCGGTAATAATAATGGTGGTTGTCATTACTACTAGGCTGCGCTGTAACATAGAAAAATTTAAATACTCGTGTGTTTAATTGCCTTTACGTTTACCTTACTTCGTCATCATTAGTCAACGAAAATCTGCTATTTTTTATAGTCATTCCGAATTAATCAAATTAAAAAACACAACACAAATAAGATACTTATTGCACATTAAGTACAACCATTTTACACATAAGCAAATAACAAAATGCTATATACATAACGCTGTCATCGTGTGAAATTTGTGCTTTAATTGTTGTTACCGCAGTGGACGCAGTAACTCAAAACAAGAATAAGGAGAGGCAGATGAAACTAAAAGTTGCACTATGTTTATTTCTGCTTATCTCTTTATCTAGCATGGCCAATACCTTACCTGCACTTCCTTCTTCACAGAGCCAATCTCCACATCGATTATTTCTTTCAAGCGAAAGTGATGGTCAACAATTTGATAGTTGGACTATTGATGGCGGTTATTCTTATAACCTTTTTGACAATTTAGATCTGTACATTGGAGCGAGAATAAATAATTCCGACTACGGCTCCGAAAGTGGTTTTTTAAGTGGCCTCAGCTACCAGCTAACCCCCAAATTATCACTAAAAAGCACCTTGCGTTCAGCCGCCAGTAATCCGAATGATACGAGCAGTGCTGATGCTATGGCGGCGGAGCTATCTAGCCGACTTCAACTGTCAGAAAACGTTGATTTACATGCCACCCTTGATTATCAAGAGTGGCAACAAGGCGTTCAATTTGGGGTGGGTTTCAGATTCTAGTGCCAGTCTAGCGCTTGAGTTGACGTTAAAACACCATTCCAATCGGCATAAACATAGTCACCCGGCTGAATCATCTGGTTGAGGATAGTCAGCGTCACATTAATTTCGCCTGCACCTCTCTTATCGGTCTTAAGTGGACAACTCGCTAACGCTTTCACGCCTAAATCCATTTGCGATAACGCAGCAACATCGCGTATCGCTCCATAAATGATGACCCCTTCCCAACCGTTTTCAATCGCCATGATCGCCAGTTGGTCACCCAATAACGCTCTTTGACACGAACCGTTACCATCGACGACTAAAACTTTACCTTTACCATTTTGGCTTAATACGTCACGAACTTTAGAGTTATCGTGATAGCAACGTACGGTGACAATTTGCCCCCAAAAAGCACTCCTTAAACCAAAAGTTTGCAAAGGCAAATCCAATATATTGATTTGCGATTCAAATTTATCGCAAATATCTGGT
>NZ_CAWNIB010000088.1:0-30326 GCF_963874405.1 Vibrio sp. V08_P9A1T1 | reverse complement strand
CAATAGTGGTTATCACTTAATTAGAGCTATATTTTGAAATAATGATGAAAAGTCACACGCCCAAAAATAAGCGTTTCAAATTTAAACAATTTTCCATTGACGGTGGACAAGCGGGAATGCCTGTCAGTACCGATGGGGTTCTATTAGGCTCGTGGGCTTTCACGCACCATCCCAAAACCATTCTCGATATTGGCACCGGTACTGGGTTATTGGCATTAATGTGCGCACAACGTTTTAGCAATGCACAAATTACGGCCGTCGATATCGATGCCTTTGCCTTTGAAGCGGCCCAATACAACAGTAATGCTTCTTCATGGGGGCAACGCATACAGGTTTTACAAGGTGATATTTTAGACACCTCTTTTACGCCGTCCTTTGATGCAATTATTTGTAACCCACCCTATTTCAACAGTGGTGAACTGTCTCATGATCCCCAGCGAGCTACTGCTAGGCACACCAATCAACTTGCTCATCACGCTTTATTAGTCAGAGCAAAAAGTCTCCTCAACGATGAGGGGCAAGCTTGTTTTATTTTGCCCGTGTATGAAGGGGAACAATTTATCGAGCAAGCACTCACGCTCGGCTGGCAGCTTAAGCGGCGCTGCACTGTACAACCCATAGCACACAAACCCGCTCATCGGCTATTGATTGAACTAAGTTTAGCCTCGGCTTCTGTGATTGATTCATCGTTGGTCATTCACTCATCAAGTGGTTATAGCGAAGCCTTTATTGCCCTAACTCAAGATTTTTATCTCAAGATGTAGAAATAACATGTGATCCTAATCACCAATCCCCCTATAATGTTCGACCTTAATTTTATAGCCAAATAAGCCTAACGGCTTGTGGAGTACTCACTGTGATCAAAACCTTTGCTGACCTCGATCTTGACCCTTGCATCATTGCGGCCATTGAAGATATGGGCTTTGAACGTCCCACCCAAGTTCAAGCTGAAGCGATCCCACAAGCCCTAGATGGTCGAGATATTCTTGCCTCTGCGCCAACGGGAACCGGTAAAACCGCTGCATTTGTTTTACCCGCGCTACAATATCTTTTAGATTTTCCGCGCAAGCGAGCCGGCCCTGCACGCGTCTTGATTCTGACCCCAACTCGTGAATTGGCGATGCAAGTGGCGGATCAAGCTCGTGAACTGGCGAAGAATACTCGCCTCAATATCGTCACCATCACCGGCGGCGTACAATATCAAGAGCACGCCGACATCTTAGCCAAAACGCAAGATATTGTGGTGGCAACGCCTGGTCGCTTGATGGAATACATTGAAGGCGAGCGTTTTGATTGTCGTGCGATTGAATGGCTTATTTTGGATGAAGCTGACCGCATGCTGGACATGGGCTTTGGCCCAATCGTCGATCGTCTCGCTGCGGAATGTCGCTGGCGTAAACAGACCTTGCTTTTCTCTGCAACACTGGAAGGTCATGGTGTGGAAGGTTTTACTGCCGATCTCTTAAAAGAACCAGCAACAATCAATGCCGATCCTTCTCGTCGTGAACGCAAAAAAATCACTCAATGGTATCACCGCGCCGATACCATGGTGCACAAAGTTGAGCTATTGAAGAAAATCCTCACCGAGCAAGCCGAACGTTCTATCGTGTTTATCAAAACTCGTGAGCGCTTAGCTGATTTGCGTACAGAGCTAGAAAAAGCGCAAATTCCTTGTGCTTGGATTCAAGGCGAAATGCCACAAGATCGTCGCAATAACGCCATTACGCGATTCCGTGAAGGCGCAGTCAACGTACTACTGGCAACCGACGTGGCCGCACGCGGTATTGACTTACCTGACGTAAGTCACGTGATCAACTTTGATATGCCACGCTCAGCGGATGTGTACTTACACCGCATAGGTCGTACGGCTCGTGCTGGTAAAAAAGGCAATGCGATCTCTTTGGTTGAAGCCCATGATCAAGTGATGATGGACCGCGTCGCGCGTTATGTCGACGAGGAGATAAAAGAGCGCTTCATTAAAGATATGCGCCCGCAGCACAAAAAGCCGGTATTCAAAAAGAAAAAGAAAACCGATGACAAAAAAGTCAAAGTGGTTTCGAAGAAGAAGAAAGCGAACAAAAAGAAAAAATAGTGTTCCAATACCACCTATAAAAAAATGCCGATACTGAAATATCGGCATTTTTTTATCTTTAATGTTTGAAGAGAGTATCACTCTCTTCAAACTCACCAAGGTTTAATGTTCGCGTGTCGCACGGAACTCCACTTCAGGAAAACGCTCTTTGGCCAGATTCAAATTGACCATAGTCGGCGCGATGTAAGTCAGGTTATCCCCACCATCCAGTGCGATGTTACTTTGGTTTTTGCGCTTAAACTCTTCGAATTTTTTATCATCTGCGCACTCAATCCAACGTGCTGTTGCAACGTTAACACCTTCGTAAATTGCCTCGACGTTGTATTCAGATTTTAAACGAGACACCACCACATCAAACTGCAGCACACCCACTGCACCCACAATCAAATCGTTATTTTGTAGTGGGCGGAAGACTTGAACCGCTCCCTCTTCCGACAACTGCACTAAACCTTTAAGCAGTTGCTTCTGCTTCAGTGGATCGCGCAAGCGAATACGACGGAACAGCTCAGGAGCAAAGTTAGGAATACCTGAGAATTTCAACGATTCACCTTGAGTAAAGGTATCACCAATCTGAATTGTTCCATGGTTATGCAAACCGATAATATCGCCAGCATAAGCATTTTCAGCACGAGAGCGATCGCCCGCCATAAAGGTAACCGCATCAGAAATACTCACTTGCTTACCAATACGCACGTGGTTCATTTTCATGCCTTGGGTATAAGTACCCGACACAATACGCATAAACGCAATACGATCGCGGTGTTTAGGATCCATGTTCGCTTGGATTTTAAACACAAAGCCTGAGAATTTCTCTTCCGTGGCTTCAACAATACGCTCATTAGCTTGACGTGGCATCGGCGCCGGAGCCCACTCAGTTAAACCATGCAGCATATGGTCCACACCAAAGTTACCTAATGCCGTTCCGAAGAAAACAGGGGTCAACTCACCTTTTAAAAACAGCTCTTGATCAAATTCATGAGAAGCACCTAATACCAATTCAAGCTCATCACGCAGCTGAGCGGCAAGGTCATCACCCACGGCCTTATCCAGATCAGGGTTGTTGAGGCCCTTAACAATGCGCTCTTCTTGAATAGTGTGGCCCTGGCCGGTCGCGTACAGAATCGTCTCATCACGGTGAATGTGGTACACGCCTTTAAACTCTTTACCACAACCCACTGGCCATGAAATCGGGGCGCAGGCAATCTTCAGCTCATTCTCCACTTCATCAAGCAATTCCATTGGGTCGCGGATCTCACGGTCCAATTTGTTCATGAAGGTTACAATCGGTGTATCACGTAAGCGAGTCACTTCCATCAGCTTACGAGTACGATCTTCAACACCTTTTGCTGCATCAATCACCATTAAGCACGAGTCAACCGCCGTCAATGTGCGGTAAGTATCTTCCGAGAAGTCTTCGTGCCCTGGAGTATCGAGCAAGTTAACCAAACAATGATTGTAAGGAAATTGCATCACAGAGGTCGTGACCGAAATACCACGCTCTTTTTCCATTTCCATCCAATCTGATTTAGCATGCTGGTTAGAGCCGCGCCCTTTTACCGTTCCCGCTTTTTGAATGGCATTCCCGAATAGCAGAACTTTTTCAGTAATGGTGGTTTTACCCGCATCCGGGTGCGAAATAATAGCGAAGGTTCTACGTTTAGAAACTTCACTCAAAAAAGGAGTATTTGACATGAAACAGGTCTTCTCAATATGCTGATATAAGGGAGAGCCGAAGCGCTTACGCTGATCAGCAGTTCGATTCAAATTTGCGCGGTATTCTCCCCTATATTTGATCTGGGAGCAACTTTCGTCGCTATACAAATCAACAAGAGAATGACGACCTTTCTATTTGTAATTAAATTATCAATAAATATGAGCTATAACTAAAAAGGGCGAAGAGAATAAGCGAGTATTATGCTGATAACCAAACAAAGAAATTCTCTGGCATTTAAACAAGCCAAAACAGTGTTCCTAGTCTCGGTGATCCTTGGGATAGGCTTTAGTTTGTATCATACTTTGCTCGACCTACACCATGAGCAAGCTCGCATTGAAGATCACTACCGTTTTAAACTGCTGCAAAATTATTCAAATGCCAGCCAGGCTGCTTATCACCTCAACAACTTATTAGCCAATCAAGTCGTCTCTAGCCTAATGGTTGACAATGCCATTTATCACGTTGAAATTATTGATGATTTTGGCGATACACTGGCAAAAAAAAGCAGAGAAATTCCAGCGCAGACGGCTTTTATTCGGCTCTTATCGAATTATCTGACACCTGAAATACCCATCTTTAAAACTGACTTGCATCAACCCAATTCGAGTGTGGTGGTAGGTAGCTTAAGTTTTTCCGTCAACGGCTCTTCCATTGCCAAAGAATTTATTGCAAAAACCACACGAGTATTGCTGTTTGATCTCTTTCGAAATGTGTTGCTGACTTCGATCCTTTTAGTCTTTTTTTACTACAAGCTGTCAAAACCCATCACCACGTTAATTTCGTGGGTTCGTTCATTGCAAAACAATCAACGTCCAACACAGCCGCCATTACAACAGCAAAAAAATGAGCTCAGTGAGTTAGCCGGTACTTTCTATACTTTATGGAAAGAGCGAGAGCTCGCGGATGCTAAACTTAACCAATTAGCCTACTACGACACGTTAACTGGCCTTGCTAATCGCAGCTTGCTGCTGCAACTGCTCACTGATGCGATTGATAACAGTATTCGCACCCACACTTCTGGTGTGTTGTTTTACCTTGATCTCGACCGTTTCAAAACGATCAATGATTCACTTGGACACACAACGGGGGATCATTTAATCAAAGCTATCGCCATGCGTATGGATGGCTGGCTTAAACACGATTACACCGCCGCACGCATCGGTGGCGATGAGTTTGCGGTGTTGATTCCTCATCTCTCTCGCCAACAAGCAGAGAAGGTAGCTCAGCAGCTTCTGGCTCTGATTTCCAACCCTTACTCGATTGATGACCACCAGCTTTATTGCACTGTGAGTATTGGTATCTCGATTTTTCCGTCAGTGGGCAAAACCAATATCGATGTCCTTAGACAAGCCGATACAGCGCTTTACCGCGCAAAAGCGAATGGACGCAATAAATACATGTTTTATGAGCCAGAAATGCAGGCTCAAGTCGAATCGTTTCTGGAAATTGAAAAAGGCCTCCATGAAGCCCTCAATACCCAACAGTTAGAACTCTATTACCAACCTCAAGTCGATGAGCGGCACAATATTGTCGGTGTGGAAGCCTTGATCCGCTGGAACCACCCAACCAAAGGTGTATTGCCACCGGGTGTGTTTATGACCATCGCAGAAGAAACGGGGCAAATTATTCCGATTGGAAACTGGATATTAGAGCAAGCGTGCTATCAATACGCCGCTTGGAAGCGCCAAGGAGTATTACCGCCCCATTTTCGCCGTTTAGCCATCAACATCAGTCCGTTGCAGTTTTCTCAAGATTCTTTTGTTGAACACATTAACCATGCAATGCAACAAGCAGGTATTACTGGTGAACATCTTGAATTGGAGATTACTGAAGGGCTATTGCTGGAAAATGTAGAAAGTGCGATTCAAAAAATGGTGCAACTTAAAAAAAGTAAGCTGAGCATCTCGATTGATGATTTTGGCACTGGTTATTCATCACTGCGTTACCTCAAACTTTTATCTGTGGATGTGCTCAAAATCGATCGTTCTTTTGTCACTCAATTGCATCTAGATGAGAGTGACCAAGCAATTGTGGATACGATTATTATGATTGCGAAACGTTTAAATTTGGAGGTAATAGCCGAAGGTGTGGAAGAGTGCCAAGAACTCGAAACTCTCAAACAATTGGGTTGTGATCAGTTCCAAGGTTACTTATTTGATAAGCCGTTAACCGCTAAGGAAGTCGTCAAGCGTTTTGCAAGCCCATGTTATCAACTCAATGAACATCAAAAAGATAAGGCGCACCAGAAATAGTTCCGAGACGCATGACCATGAAAAAAACCTGAGTTTGCAAACGATCTGCTGATGGAAAATAAGCTACAAAAAATAGTAGCTCATGATGATCGCATCTTCTGATCCTTTCGGAGTGGGATAGTAGTTCACTCGACGATCGAGCTCATTAAAACCCAGCGATTCGTACAAGCTATAAGCGCGGATGTTACTTTCGCGAACTTCAAGCCACGCACTTTCAGCTTGCGCTTTTTCACAGTAAGTTAAGAAAAACTCCATCAACAATTTTCCGTAACCCTTACCTTGCTGCTGCGGATCCACAGCGATATTCAACAAGGTCACCTCTCCAACAATATTCTGTGCATAGAAATAACCGACAACTTTGCCATCAACCAACATAGCATGGTGGCATGCACCACGACTCGCCAAGTCGCGTACGAGTGATTCAGCCCAAGGGTAACTGTGAGCTTGCTGCTCAATGGACCAAATAGCATCAAGATAAGGAAGTGATAAAGGCACAACATCAATATTCATGGTTTTATGACTCATAAGAACAAATTTGCTGCCACAACGCCCGGCGCAGCTCGGTATTGCCATCTATCTCAACTAGCGACGGTGACGTTAACACTTTCTGGGCCAACGGGCTTTCTTTCTTTTCACAGCCTGAAAACCACACCCATTCAATGCTGGAGCCTGTTAGTTGGCTAAGAGAGTGAGGCTCAAGATGACACGCCTGACTGATTTCGAGCCTCATACTCTTCAATACTCTTGAAAACAGCAATAGAGCACCTTGTTGCGGGTATTGGGGGGAAACGAGTAATAAACGGCACGTGCTCGGTAGCGTCACCGGATCAGGTTGATAGCCAGCCAGCCGCTGTGGGTGGATAAGCTCCCAATGCTGGATGCCCATTTCTTGTAAATATTGATTTTCGTGATGTGACATCTGTTTATGACCTCATTGAACATCGCAATCCTAACAAATCAGCGCCAAGACAGAAACCGTTAATCATCCAATGACCCAAGAGCTATGCCCAAACAACTTGAAGTTGCAGATAGGCGGCAAGTGAATTCATCCCCATGAGCCTAGATAAACGAGGTGATTGGGGTGAGCGAATGTAGCCAACACAACGGTAGCTTCAAATGAGAAGAGCATAAAAGTAAACAGGGAGCACTGGGCTCCCTGTTTTGAATAGAAATACGGTGATTAAAGATCGTTGAACTCTGGGCAATACTCAATTAAACCCGCTCGCCCGCTCAATTCGCCGTCGACTAATGCAACGATCTGAAACGCGCCAACTGGAACATCCCAACGACAACGAAAATCAGATTTCGCCGCCTCTTTAAAGCCAAAGCGTTGATAATAATCCGGGTCACCCAAAACCACACAAGCTGGATAATCGAACTCAGCCAAACAGATTAACCCCTCTTTTACCAACGAGGCGGCGACACCTTGATTTCGCCACTCTTTTTTCACGGCTAACGGTGCAAGCCCTTGCCAATTTAAGTCTTCACCATTGAGTAATACTGGGCTAAACATCACATGACCAACGACTTCGCCGTCATCATCACAGGCCACTAAAGAGAGCGTCAAATGGCTGTTTTCCCTTAATGTCATGACCAAATTAGCTTCAGCATCTGTCTCAAAGGCTGATTTTAATAAGCGGTCAATCGCTAAGATATCCGCTGGCGCTTCAGTTCGAATAAGCATTCATTACCTCATTTTGTGTCACTGGCGATTGTACGCCCTTATGCACAAAATCTGCTAGCTGATTTATTAACATCTGGAATGGTTTTGGTAAAAGCTCTAGGTCAACACTGTCCATCAGGTTCTTCACCTCTAACCCCAGTTCGGTATCCCCTTCAATGGAGAGTCGACGTTGAAAGAACAGCGTATCAGGATCTTCTTTTCGACCAGCAATCAACACCATATCATTTAGGTTACCGCTAAAGCTGACATCTTCCACTTCCGTCTTATCAGACACAACAAGTTGTTCCGCTTGATAGCTGATATACCAATTCAAATTCAAATCGCGAATTGAAACCTTTAACCATTTCCCATCAAGAAATTCAAAGTCACCTTCTTGCAAAGCCTCATGAAATATAGTTTTCAACCCTTCTAGCAAGGCTTTTTTTTGTACAACTTGCGGTAAGAAGTGGACTGGGGATCGCAAAATTGAAGCGGCGTTTTGAACTAGTTGAGTACGAATCTTGTGAATCACGAGCGTTATCCGTTACTTTGTAATGCAATAGTACCTAATCATAATGGATGTGGGGGTGCAAATTCCTGTGATGCATCAAAAAACGTACATTGTTTGAGAACCTTTTCTAGCTTAGTAATCAAAGTTATAGTTAATGTGTTACTTACGTTGTAACATCCTCATGAATATAAGTGCTCTGGAGAGTGGTAGTAGCTTGATGCCTTCGCAACATTTACAACATTGGTTTGCAAAAATCACGTCGAACAGTCCGTTCTTTTTTGCCATCTTGAACGACCAACATAACTATGTGATGGTCAATGAACGTTATTGTGATATTGCAGGGCTGAGCACAACCGAATTGGTTGGAATGAATGACTCACAAATTCTGGGTGAGCATTTCTACCGCCATCTCAAACCCTATTATGAACGGGCATTTCAAGGAGAAACGCTTGAGACCGAACTGACTCTTCACGAGATCGATTTAGAAACGAGTTTGCATTTCTCTTTATCACCTATCATGGGTGATAAAAAAGTCGAAAATATTGTGTTTCACGCCATCGACACCTCCGAAAAACAGATCCTCATTCGCTCATTAGAAGAGTCGGAAAATAAGTTTTCAACCTTGACTAGCTTGCTTCCCGATGGATTGTTGCTGGTCGATGACGACTGCATTATCTCTGCTAACCCCGCATCGGCTCGTTTACTCG
This sequence comes from Vibrio sp. V08_P9A1T1, assembly GCF_963874405.1. NCBI lineage: Bacteria > Pseudomonadati > Pseudomonadota > Gammaproteobacteria > Vibrionales > Vibrionaceae > Vibrio > Vibrio sp. V08_P9A1T1. Next base: position 21,387 of record NZ_CAWNIB010000088.1, on the reverse strand, counting down.
GTTTTGAAAATACCTCAGAGCTTCTTGGTGAAGAGTTATCGCGCTTGTTTGTCGATGAAAAAAGTAAAACCGTATTCAGCTCTCCACTTAGTTTATTACTCGCAGGGGCACCATTGGTCTGCCTCACTGGGCCAAAGTGTGGCTTTGAACGTAAAGTTCAACTGCACGCTGGAGCCACCGTCGTGCTGGGCAACAGCTCACAACTGATTTTGATTCAAGATGCAGAAGATGCACCTAAGCAGTTGTCTTCGACTATGCATGCCGATATCCACATTGACTCGCTGACTAACTTGTATAACCGTTTTGGTTTCACTAAACGTTTAGAACAGTTCATTCAAAATGAAACACCCCTTGTGATGCTCTATTTAGACATTGATAACTTCAAAAACATCAATGACTCTTTAGGCCATCATATTGGCGATAAAGTCATTAAAGAGGTCTCAGCACGGCTGAAACGTTTACTACCGCAACAAGCGATTGTGGGCCACCTTGGCGGCGATGAATTTGGACTAATACTGCCTGATCCTGAAAATAGTCGCGCCGCTGAAATGTTGGCTGAACGCATCATTTCTTTGATTAACCAACCGTTTGATCTGCACCATTTCAGTAAACGCTTAGCCTGCTCCATAGGTAGTGTCGCCTACCCTGGTGACGGTAGCGATGCACGCGTATTGTTGCAAAACGCCGATACGGCGATGTATGAAGCAAAAGATCGTGGTAGAAACCGTCTGATTAAGTTCAACGATCAAATGAACAAAGAAGCGCGCATGCGCTTATGGCTTGAAATTGAACTGCAAAAAGCGCTGCAACAAAATGGCCTTGAAGTGTGGTATCAACCGAAAGTAAATGCTCGCGACTTCAGCATCAATGGTGCGGAAGCTTTGGTGCGCTGGAAACACCCTGTGGAAGGGTATATCAACCCCGGCGCTTTTATCCCTGTCGCGGAAAAAGCTGGGCTGATTGAACATTTAGGCCGAGTGGTGATGCGTGATGTCTTCTCGACCGTAAAACGCTGGAAGCTGCAAGGCATTTTACCAGGTCGCGTGGCGATCAATTTATCGCCCGAACAGTTTTGTAACCCGAAGTTGATTGATTATATGGAAAAACTGCTTCGCACCACGGAGCTTGATCCAAACTGCATCACATTTGAACTGACCGAAAGTGCCGTCATGAGCGACAGCGAACACACCTTGCAAATGTTGAACGCGATCAAAAAACTGGGCTTTTCTCTGTCCATTGACGACTTTGGTACGGGGTATTCCTCGCTCTCTTACCTCGCTCGCTTCCCGATTGATGAACTTAAAATTGACCGCGCTTTTATAACGGATATCGATACGCTTCCTAAACAAATAACCGTCATTGAAAACATCATCAATTTAGGAAAATCACTCAACTTAACGGTCGTTGCCGAAGGTGTGGAAACTCAACAACAAGCCACACTGCTCTCTAATCTCAACTGTAACTCAATTCAAGGCTTCCATTTTTATCGGCCACAACCGAGGCAGGAAGTAGAAGAGTTATTCGTTCAAAATCGTCGTCATCGTTCTACTCCCAAATAAGTAAATCTCGTTTATTCGACCCAAACCTGCCTTACATCAAATTTGCTATTCATAATGCTTCATAAAATACCACTACTTTCCCTTAGATATCGTACGGATCAATGGAACTTTTATGTCCTGCAGGTAACCTGCCTGCTCTAAAAACAGCGATCGATTGTGGTGCAGATGCGGTTTATATCGGCTTCAAAGATGATACCAATGCTCGCCACTTTGCTGGCCTTAATTTCGCAGGTAAGAAGTTAGATAAAGCGGTGCAATATGTTCATGATCACCATAAAAAAATTCATGTCGCGTTAAATACCTTCGCCCACCCTAATGGCTTCGAGCGTTGGACTCACGCCGTCGATAATGCCGCCAGTTTAGGCGTGGATGCGTTGATCATCGCCGATATCGCGGTATTGGATTATGCCGCTAACCGATATCCAGATCTGGAACTGCATCTTTCTGTGCAAGCCTCCGCCACCAACGTCGCCGCTATCGAGTTTTATAAACAAAATTTCAATATAAAACGGGTGGTGTTACCGCGAGTGCTATCAATCCATCAAGTCAAACAGCTCTCACGTAATATGATGAGTGACGTCGAGCTTGAAGTATTTGCCTTTGGCAGCTTATGTATTATGTCTGAAGGGCGCTGTTATCTCTCTTCCTATATGACGGGAGAATCACCCAATACTGTCGGAGCCTGTTCGCCCGCGAAGTATGTCCGCTGGCAAGAAACGGACTCAGGTTTGGAATCTCGCTTAAACGAAATTTTGATTGATAAATACGCAGCCGGAGAAAATGCAGGCTACCCAACCTTGTGCAAAGGTCGTTTTGAAGCGCAGATCGATGGGCAACCCAAACGCTACCACGCACTGGAAGAACCAACCAGTTTAAATACGTTATCACTATTACCAGAACTGTTTGCGGCCAACGTTGCTTCCGTCAAAATTGAAGGTCGCCAACGTAGCCCTGCATATGTGGAGCAAGTGACTAAAACCTGGCGAGCGGCGATTGATCGCTACCAAGCAAATCCACAAGCCTACCAAGTAGAAACGGCTTGGAACACCGCCTTAGCCAACGTTTCTGAAGGCACGCAAACGACACTCGGCGCGTACCATCGCCAATGGCAATAAGAGAATGGAGAAGAGAATGAAATATGCACTGGGTCCTTTACTCTATTTCTGGCCTAAACAAGAGGTAGAAAGTTTTTATCAACAGGCAATCAATAGCCCTGCTGATGTGATCTATTTGGGTGAATCAGTCTGCTCCAAGCGACGTGAGATAAAACCACAACACTGGTTTGAGATCGCCAAAGCGCTTTCACAAGCGGGTAAACAGGTTGTGATCTCAACCATGGCGCTACTGGAAGCGCCGAGCGAAATCAATGTGATGAAAAAGTATATTGAGAATGGCGATTTTGCGATTGAAGCCAATGACGTTTCGGCGATTCAACTCGCCAGTGAAAAACGCCTTCCTTTTGTGGTTGGGCCCGCCGTGAATGCTTACAACGCGCGCACACTGCAACTGTTCCTAAAGCAAGGGATGATCCGTTGGTGCATGCCTGTTGAACTCTCCCGTGATTGGCTAATCAATGTATTGCAACAATGTGATGAGCTTGGTATCAAAAACCAGTTTGAAGTAGAAGTTTTTAGCCACGGATACCTGCCACTGGCTTACTCCGCACGCTGCTTTACCGCACGGGCTGAAAATCGCGCGAAGGATGAATGTGAGACTTGCTGTATCAAGTATCCAACCGGAATTCAGGTTCACAGCCAAGAAGGCCAAGCGGTATTTAACCTCAACGGTATCCAAACCCAGTCGGGCTATTGCTATAACCTTGCTAATGATTTACCAAGCATGGCGGGATTGGTCGATGTCGTTCGTTTAAGCCCACTAGGCCTTGAGACATTCGAACATCTGTCGCAGTTCAAGGCCAATGAAAAAGGAGAGCATCCCTCCCCTTTAACTAATCACCAGTGTAACGGCTATTGGCACCAATTACCGGGCCTAGCGATTCAACAAAGCTGAGCGTAGCCTCCCCCTAGAGAAAAGGGGGGAGGCTCTTGTTAAGCGAACACGGTTTGCTTCGCGTTATCGCAAGGTAGTGCACGCAAATCTCGCCACAACATCAAACCCACCACCAAACTTAACGCAATATTGGAAATGGGGAAGGCAATCCACACACCAGTCACACCATATAACTTAGGTAACAAATACAAGAACGGTAGTTGGATCGCCATATTACCAATGGTGACAAACATCGCCTTACTGCCGCGATTGGTCGCTTGATAAAAGGCGGCGGCGACAACTAAAAATCCATCCAAAAACAGCGCGAACATATGCAGTTTTAAGCCCAGTACAGCGCTTGCCATCAATTGCGGGTCAGTTGAATTGAAGACCGCAACAACCTGAGTGGAAAACAAGTTCAGCAGCACCACAAAACCCAGCCCGCCAAGCACGGCAATGCTCATTGCAATTTTGAGCAGTTTTCTAATATGAAGATAGTTTTTGGCACCATAATTGAAGCTAACTAACGGCTGCATACCATTCGCGATGCCCTCTGCCGTTAAGTAATAAACCGTGACGATATAGCCTAATATCGCGTATGCCCCAACAAGTACTGCGCTGCCATAGTGAGCAAATAGGCTGTTGTGCACCGCCACCATCATCGAACCGTAGGCATACATAAAAAAGCTTGAAGTACCAATCGCAACAATCTTAGGTAACAACGACCATTGCACCCTCATCACCGAGAGTGACAGCTGCAACTTGGCTCGCGTCGAAAAGAAATAGCCTATGCCTAATACAGTCACACTTAATTGTGCGAGTGCCGTTGCTATGGCGGCACCAGTAAGTTCCCAATGTAAAACGGCAATAAACAGATAATCAAAGAGAATATTGATTATCGCACCACTTACCATCAGCAATGTGGCTAAATTAGGGCTGTCGTCGTTTCGTAACAAGAAAGGCATCGCAATAGAGCCAAGCGTAAAGACACAAGCGATCACTAATACCTGCAAATATTGCAAGCCAAGTTCGTAGACTCGTCCTTCAACGCCTTGCCACGCAATGAAATCGTCCGCAAGAAACCATAGAATTATCGCCACCACGGGAGCTAGCATCACAAGCAACAATAGGCCAGTAGCAAGCACTTGCTTAGCTGCCACCATGTTCCCTTCACCTTGCTTGATCGAAGCCAGAGCACCAGTTCCAACGCCCACCAACATGCCAAGCCCTAAAATAAAGCCAATAATAGGCCACGCAACGTTAATGCCCGCCAATCCCTCAGCACCAACATAATGACCAATAAAAATACCATCCACCACTTGATATAAGCCATTGACTAACATAGCTGCCACGGTCGGGATGGTATAGCGCCAAAATTGGCGGTAAATTGAATTTTTCATAACAGACACCATAGTTAGCAAAGCTAACTATATAAGTAAATTAAAGTAATACTTTGGATAACAACATATTAAAACACAGTGCTTCTTCTTCCGAGAGATGCTTAGTCACTTGCTCTGCGACAACAGCGTACACTTTCGCTTCATCCGCTAAATGCTCACGCGCAGTATCGGTGAGAGAAACTCGGTAAGAACGCGCATCATCTTGGCATTGTGCCGTCTGAACCAACCCTTTATTTTTAAGCCTTTTAACCATATTTGATACCGATGGTTTACTCACTTCCATCTCATTGGCTAAATCAGTTAAGCGCAGTGGCAAAGAAGAGCTTTGAATCACTTTAAGGTAATCATATTCATTAAAGCTCAATTGTGAAATGGGATCAGCTTTGCTATACCGACGCCAGATTTTGGCACTAAAACGCTCTAATTTTTCTAAGTTAGCTTCTAGTTTCACTGTTTTTTAAATTTAAATAGTTATCAAGGCTAACTATTTTATGGATCTTTAGATCGTTAAGCAACAAAAAAGCCGCTGAAAAAGTCAGCGGCTTTAAGGAAAAGGATATAATAAGGTACTTATTGCTGAGACTCTGGCTGCTCAGCTTTCGCCTTAGCTAAATAGTCAGCTCTTACTTGCTGGAAAATTTTCCCCAATTCAAGATAAGCGTATCGATGCTCAACATATTCGTAGACGTTAAATGACAACGCAAGCTTGTACAAGGCGATCGCGTGCGCGTAATTTCCCTCTTGTTGGTAACGCTTAGCGAGATAAAAATAGACTTCAGTTAAACGCTGTGCTTGTATCGCATTACCGCTGCCTTCTTCTAAGATCATCTTAAAAGCTTGCTCTTCCGATATCTCTTTAAGCGTTAACGCAACCAAGAGCCATCCCCATTGATCATCTCGAACTTTATAGCGATTGAAGAGATCCACACGTGCCTGCAAAGGCTCGCTTTCACTTTGAATAATATATAGCCACAATGCACGGAAAGGATCGCTAGGATCATGTTGATAATGTGCGCGAATCTCTTCCAGCGCAAGTTCTGTACGGTCGCCGTAATAAAGTGCGATGGCTCTGTTACGCTCAGCGTAAAAATTGTCTGGTTCAAGTTCTAATGTCGAATCAAATGCCTCATAAGCGGCATCAAACTCTGCAACTTGCGTGTAATACACGCCTAATAAATTAAAGATATCAGGCTGCGCCGGGTTAAGCGCGAGTGACTGCTCAAAATCTAAACGTGCTAAAGTGCGTAGCCCAACACTGTCGTAGTTGTTACCACGCTCATAAAACATTTTAGCCCGCACATCATCAGGTAGATCAGTGCGTTGTAGCAGTTGCGTCAAACGCGCTATCTGAACTTGTTGCTGTAATGAAGACTGCAATGGCACTGCCATCGGAGGGTATACCCATTGACTTTGATTGTCATTTTGAGTTGACGCGCAGCCCGACATTATCAGTATCAAAGCACTCAATGCGGCCGTTGGAAACCATTTCACAAATAAAACTCCTGTGTACCCCAAAGCCCAAGATAAGTGGGTGTATCGCATTAATCTAGGCATGAAAAAGGGAGCGAATAACGCTCCCTTTATATCATGCTTTATGTTGAAAAGGCGACTAAAGCGCCGTGCCTCTCAAGCTTAAAGTGGCCTTATTCAGCCGTTGGTGCTGCAACAACTTCTTCAGCTGGTTTCTCTACCGCTTCTTTCATGCTTAGACGAACACGGCCTTGGCGGTCGATTTCAAGTACTTTAACTTGAACTTCTTGGCCCTCTTTCAAGTAATCAGACACTTTCTCGATGCGTTGATCCGCGATTTGAGAAATGTGTACCAGACCATCTTTACCAGGAAGAATGTTAACGAACGCGCCAAAATCAGCCAGACGAGCGACCTTACCAGTATAGATAGCGCCGACTTCAACTTCAGCCGTGATCTCTTCAATGCGACGAATCGCTTCTTTAGCTTGAGCGCTATCGGTTGCCGCAATCTTGATTGTGCCGTCATCTTCGATTTCGATGGTTGTGCCCGTCTCTTCAGTTAGAGCACGGATCACAGCACCACCTTTACCGATCACGTCTTTGATTTTCTCAGAGCTGATCTTCATGGTGTAAATGCGCGGTGCAAATTCAGAAATCTCAGCACGAGCACCAGAGATCGCTTGATCCATCACAGAAAGGATATGCTTACGTGCACCTTGTGCTTGGTTTAGCGCAATTTGCATGATCTCTTTGGTGATACCTTCGATCTTAATGTCCATTTGCAGTGCAGTGATACCTTGGTTAGTACCTGCTACTTTAAAGTCCATGTCACCTAGGTGATCTTCATCACCAAGAATGTCAGAAAGAACAACGAAATCATCGCCTTCTTTAACAAGACCCATTGCAATACCTGCAACTGAAGACTTGATAGGTACACCTGCATCCATCAGAGCAAGAGAAGTACCACATACCGAAGCCATTGAAGATGAACCGTTAGATTCTGTGATTTCTGATACGACACGAACTGTGTATGGGAACTCTTCTACTGAAGGCATAACGGCAGCGATACCACGCTTAGCCAGTTTACCGTGGCCGATTTCACGACGCTTAGGAGAGCCTACAAAACCAGTTTCGCCCACACAGTATGGAGGGAAGTTGTAGTGTAGTAGGAAGTTATCTTTACGCTCACCTGTTAGCTCATCGATGATTTGAGCATCACGCTGAGTACCAAGAGTAGCGGTTACGATTGCCTGAGTTTCACCACGAGTAAATAGTGCAGAACCGTGAGTACGAGGAAGAATACCAGTGCGTACGTCTAGCGCACGAACCATGTCTTTTTCACGACCGTCAATACGTGGGTTGCCAGCAATAATGCTACGACGTACAACCGTCTTCTCTAGATCGTGGAAGATAGTGTGGATTTCTTTCGCATTTGCTTCAGGATCTTCAGCAAGAATTACTTTGTTTACTTCAGCAGCAATTTCATGAATACGGTCGTAACGAGCCATTTTTTCAGTGATTTTGTAAGCTTCAACAAGCTTAGCTTCTGCTAGTTCAGCGATCTTGCTGTTAAGTACTGTGTTCTCTTGAGGAGCAACCCAATCCCAAGCTGGAGTGGCAACTTCAGCAGCAAATTCATTGATCGCTTTAATCACAGCTTGTTGTTGGTCGTGGCCGTAAACAACCGCTGCTAGCATTTCTTCTTCAGTTAGGTTATCCGCTTCTGACTCAACCATCAGTACCGCGTTGTCTGTACCTGCAACCACAAGATCAAGACGAGATACAGCAAGCTCGGTCATGCTTGGGTTAAGCACTAATTGACCATCAATGTGACCCACGCGCGCCGCGCCAATAGGACCATTGAATGGAATGCCAGAGATAGCAAGTGCTGCTGAAGTACCAATCATAGTCACGATATCAGGTTGAACGTCTGGGTTTACAGACATCACAGTCGCGATAACTTGAACTTCATTTTTAAATGCATTAGGGAAAAGAGGACGAATTGGGCGGTCAATCAGACGCGCAGTCAAAGTTTCGCCTTCTGATGGACGACCTTCACGCTTGAAGAAGCCACCTGGAATTTTACCCGCTGCGTAAGTACGCTCTTGGTAGTTAACAGTAAGAGGGAAGAAGTCTTGACCTTCTACTGCTTCTTTTTTACCAACAACAGAAACGAATACCGCGGTATCGTTCATAGTGACCATAACGGCCGATGTAGCTTGGCGTGCGATAACGCCGGTTTCTAGAGTGACGGTATGATTACCGTATTGGAATGATTTCACTACTGGTTTATCAAACATTGTTTATCCTTGCTCTAGAGTTGCCTCTAGATTGAATGAAATAACACTCAAGACATTACGAATCGCGACTAGTAAAAATAGGCTCTATATCACGGGAAACAAAGCGTTGGGCTTGCCGCTCCCACTGGTATCTGAACGCTACTTTTAATAGCCGCGACCTGCTGGCCGACTTCGGTGACTGTAATGCTATGAGTATGAAGCGTTAAAGTACATACAACACACTTTAACGGCGGGTAGTATAGCGACTTAGGAGAGATTGTGCCAAATTTAGATAACAAAAAAGGGGCTAAAAGCCCCTTTTCTGAACAAACTGATCTTAGCGACGTAGCTCAAGACGTTTGATTAGGTCTTGGTAACGACCTAAATCTTTACCTTTTAGGTAGTCTAGAAGCTTACGACGGCTTGAAACCATACGTAGTAGACCACGACGGCTGTGGTGATCGCCTTTGTGAGTTTTGAAGTGACCTTGTAGGTGGTTGATAGAAGCAGTTAGTAGTGCTACTTGTACTTCTGGTGAACCAGTGTCGCCTTCGCCACGTGCGTATTCAGCAACGATTGCCGCTTTAGTTTCTGCATTCAGAGACATAATGCTCTCCTAATAAGAGTAAGTTTAAAGGTGTAGCAGCCAATCTCTGATTCAGCCGCTACGCGAAGCCGGGATTATAGGGAAATCCCCAACGTTAAGCAATAGCTATTTAAAGCGACTCTTCGTCTCTAAAAACGACCAATCGCTTAGGCGCAACACGACCATCTTGGTCAATTTCACCCACACCGATAAAGAGTTTCTCTTCACCCATGGTCATGCGCACTGTGCCATCAAGTGGCACACCCAACACTTGCACTGGTTGGCCATGTTGTACCATGTCTGCCAACTCAGGAATAAGGTTTACTTCCGGCAAATCTTGCACCGCACTGTCCATTGGCATCAATAACGAGTCCAACACATTTTTCGGTGCGACATCATCACGCAGCGCCTGTTGCAGCAATGCATCAAGTTGCTCTAAAGTCACCATCTTCTCATATGGGTACTTCGCGACCGCAGTACGACGCAGCATGGTCACATGTGCGCCACAACCAAGCATTTCACCTAAGTCATCCACGATAGTACGGATATAAGTGCCTTTCGAACAGTGCACATCCATTTCAACTTCATCACCTTCGAAACGAATCAATTCAATATCATAGACAGTGATTTTTCGAGATTCGCGCGGAATATCAATGCCTTCACGAGCGTATTCATATAGAGGACGGCCTTGATATTTCAGTGCAGAAAACATTGACGGAATTTGGTCGGTTTCACCACGAAAACGCTCGATGCACTCTCGCAGGGTATTTAATTGCACATTGACTGGACGTGTTTCCACTACCTCTCCGTCTGAATCAGAGGTATTGGTTCGCTCACCCAGTTTTGCAATGACTCGATAACGCTTATCTGAATCAAGTAAAAACTGAGAGAATTTTGTCGCTTCACCAAGGCAAATAGGCAACATTCCTGTTGCCAAAGGATCGAGCGCGCCAGTGTGTCCGGCTTTTTCTGCAAAATAAATACGTTTTACTTTTTGTAAGGCATCATTCGAGGAGATACCCGTTGGCTTATCCAGTAAAATTACCCCGTTGATTGGGCGACCTTTACGACGACGAGCCATCTATTCATTCCCTTCTTCTGCAGACGCTTCATCTTCACGTCCTGCATCTTTCTGTCTGCGCTTATCATTGCTGACCACTTCAGTCACCAAGTTGGACATGCGCATACCTTCAACCAAAGTATTGTCGTAAGTGAAGCGAATTTCTGGTGTCAAACGTAAGCGAATACGTTTGCCAAGCATCATGCGGATATGAACTTCATGCTCTTTTAACGCAGCTAAGCAGCTTTCTGGGGTCTGCTCACCAACGCATAGAAACGTCACAAACACTTTTGCATAAGCAAGGTCACGTGACACTTCGACTTCTGAAATAGTCACCATACCTAAGCGTGAGTCACGGACTTCACGTTGTATGATCATGGCGAGTTCTTTTTGCAGCTGTTGGGATACGCGCTGCGTGCGGCTAAATTCTTTTGACATATCTTTTCTCACATATAGAAAGAATGGGGGGATGGTTCAACCCAGCCCCCCATGGTGTATTCAACAACCGATTACTGTCTATTTCAATACAGCAACGTCAGTCAATTAATCCAGTGTACGTTTAATTTCCACTGTTTCGAAGACTTCGATTTGGTCACCAACGCGAACATCATTGTAGTTCTTAACGCCGATACCACATTCATAGCCATTCTTCACTTCTTGCACGTCATCTTTAAAGCGACGTAGCGACTCAAGCTCACCTTCGTAGATAACCACGTTATCACGTAGAACACGGATAGGGCTATTACGTTTGATAACGCCTTCAGTCACCATACAACCAGCAACTGCACCTAGTTTAGGTGATTTAAATACTTCACGAACCTGAGCAAGACCAATGATCTCTTGCTTAAACTCTGGTGCTAGCATGCCGCTCATGGCCGCTTTTACTTCATCAATCAATTGGTAAATGATTGAGTAGTAACGTAGGTCTAAGTTTTCAGATTCGATAGTACGACGAGCTGATGCATCAGCTCGAACGTTAAAGCCAAGTACGATAGCGTTAGAAGCTGCTGCAAGTACTGCGTCAGTTTCTGTGATACCACCCACACCAGAACCCACGATGTTCACTTTCACTTCATCAGTTGAAAGGTTACGCAGTGAATCAGCAATGGCTTCAACCGAACCTTGAACGTCTGCTTTTAGTACCACGTTCAGTTCAGCCACTTCGCCCGCTGTCATGTTAGAGAACATGTTTTCGAGCTTAGATTTCTGCTGACGTGCAAGCTTCACATCACGGAATTTACCTTGACGATAATTGGCTACTTCACGTGCTTTACGCTCATCACGTACCACTGTTGCTTCATCACCGGCAGCTGGAACACCAGACAAACCTAGAATTTCAACAGGAATTGATGGGCCCGCTTCCGTAACTTCGTTACCAGTTTCGTCGCGCATCGCACGAACACGGCCATATTCTTGACCACACAGTACGATGTCGCCTTTGCGTAGTGTTCCTGATTGAACAAGAACGGTTGCTACAGGGCCACGGCCTTTATCAAGACGAGATTCAACCACCACACCAGACGCCATACCATCTTTAACAGCATGAAGCTCAAGAACTTCAGCTTGAAGTAGGATAGCTTCTAGTAGGCCATCAATATTAGTTCCCTGTTTCGCAGAGATGTGAACAAACATGTTCTCACCGCCCCACTCTTCAGGAATGATGTTGTGTTGAGCAAGCTCATTTTTCACGCCATCTGGGTTCGCACCATCTTTATCGATTTTGTTCACTGCAACGATAAGTGGCACATTCGCCGCTTTCGCATGTTGAATCGCTTCAACCGTTTGTGGCATCACGCCATCATCTGCTGCAACAACCAATACAACGATATCTGTCGCTTGAGCACCACGAGCACGCATTGAAGTAAACGCAGCGTGTCCAGGAGTATCAAGGAAGGTGATCATACCGTTTGGTGTTTCAACGTGGTAAGCACCAATGTGCTGAGTAATACCACCGGCCTCGCCTGATGCAACGTGTGTGCGACGGATGTAATCAAGTGTTGATGTCTTACCGTGGTCAACGTGACCCATGATGGTCACAACTGGCGCACGAGGCACTGCTTCAAACTTGTTATCACGGTCAGAAAGGATCGCTTCTTCCAGTTCATTCTCTTTGCGGATGAGAACTTTATGACCCATTTCTTCAGCGACTAATTGCGCGGTTTCTTGGTCGATCACTTGGTTGATGGTTGCCATTGCGCCCATCTTCATCATCACTTTGATAACTTCAGTTGCTTTCACTGACATTTTGTTTGCCAGTTCAGAAAGAACAATCGTTTCACCGATCACAACATCTTGCTTAGCGACAACCGCTGTTTTATCAAAACCATGTTGCATCGATGCAGGTTTAGCCATACGACCTTTACGAGCTTTGCCTCGGCGCGTACCGCGCTCTTGCTTATCATCCTGAGATGAAATTTTGCTCTTATTAGCTTTCGTAGATTTACGGCTAGCACCTTCTTCACGGCGATCTGCTTCATCTTCGGCTTCACGTGCATACGTTGAAGTCGTAACATGGTAATCTGTATTTTCTTCCATACTACCCTTTTTCTCTTCTTCAGCAGACCAACGCTCTTTATTCTTCTCAGCCAATTCACGTGCTATTTCTAGCTGGCGCTGACTTTCCTCTTCAGCTTTACGTAATGCTTCGGCTTCTTGACGACGTTTAAGCTCTTCGGCTTCTTTTCGCGCTGCTTCTTGCTTCATTTTATTTTCAGCAGAAAGTTCTGGTTTCACTGCAGAACGTTTTGCTTTCTCATCCGCGTTAGCTGTTGCATTCGTTTGTGCTTCAACCTTCGCTTTCTCTTGTGCCTCACGCTTCGCTTTTTCTTCGGCTTCACGCTTTGCTTTTTCTTCGGCTTCGCGCTCTGCTTTTGCTTGTGCTTCACGCGCTGCTAATTCTTGTGCTTCACGTTGCGCGGCTTCTTCCGCTTCACGTGTTGCTTCATCGTCTACTGCACTGCGCTTAACGTAGGTACGTTTTTTACGCACTTCAACTTGAACATTCTTACTTTTGCCGCCGCCGGCATTGACGCTCAATGTGCTGCGTGTTTTTCGCTGCAACGTCAAACGAGTCGGCTCTGAGTCACCAGTGGTATCACCGTGCTCTTTTCTAAGATGTGACAGTAGCTTATGCTTTTCATCATCAGAAACGTTATCAGAACTCGTTTTGTTCATGCCTGCATCAGCAAGTTGTTCTAACAAGCGGTCAACTGGCGTACCAATTTCTTCACTCAGTGCTTTAACTGTAAGTTGTGTCATGCCGCTCTCTCCCCTTGCTGAGAATTATTCTTCTTCGCTAAACCAACAAATATTGCGCGCTGCCATGATCAATTGACCTGCACGCTCTTCTGTTAGACCTTCAATATTTTCGAGGTCATCAATACCTTGGTCAGCAAGATCTTCTAATGTGACTATGCCTTTCGCTGCGAGTTTAAAGGCCATTTCACGCTCTAAACCTTCTAGTGCGAGCAGATCTTCTGCTGGCTCTAACCCTTCAAAAGACTCTTCTTGTGCTAGCGCAATCGTGGTCAACGCATTCTTCGCGCGAGTACGCAATGCTTCGATGATATCTTCATCTAGGCCGTCAACTTCAAGTAGCTCAGCAACTGGCACATAAGCCACTTCTTCAAGCGTTGAGAAGCCTTCTTCAACCAATAACTCAGCGAAGTCTTGCTCGATATCGAGGTACTTCATGAAGTTTTCAATAGAAGCCATCGATTCTTCTTGATGTTTTTTCTGTAGATCAGCAACCGTCATAACATTCAATTCCCAACCAGTCAGTTGAGAAGCGAGACGTACGTTTTGACCATTACGACCAATTGCTTGCGCTAGGTTATCCGCTTCAACAGCAATATCAATTGAGTGCGTATCTTCATCCATGATGATCGATGCAACATCTGCTGGTGCCATTGCATTGATAACAAATTGAGCTGGGTTATCATCCCAAAGAACGATATCAATGCGCTCACCGCCGAGCTCACTCGATACGGCTTGAACACGTGCTCCACGCATACCGACACACGCGCCCACAGGGTCAATGCGTTTGTCATTGGTTTTGACTGCAATTTTCGCACGCGAACCCGGATCACGAGCCGCGGCTTTCAATTCAATCAGCTCTTCACCGATTTCTGGCACTTCTACACGGAATAGCTCAGCGAGCATTTCTGGTTTTGAACGAGTAATGAAGAGTTGGAATCCGCGCGCTTCAGGGCGTACAGCATATAGCAGACCACGAACTCGGTCACCTGGACGAAAGTTTTCACGCGGTAGCTGGTCATCACGTAAAATAACCGCTTCAGCGTTATTACCTAAATCCAGAATAACCGAATCACGGTTTACTTTCTTAACAACGCCAGTAACCAACTCACCTTCGTTATCAATAAACTGTTCGACGATTTGCGCACGTTCAGCTTCACGCACTTTTTGTACGATCACTTGTTTTGCTGTTTGTGTTGTAATACGGTCAAAGGTCACTGATTCAATTTGATCTTCAATATATTGACCAAGTTCAGCTGTTTCGTCGTCGTATTTAGCTGCATCGTATGAAATTTCTTTTGTTGGATGTTCAACATTTTCAACGATTAACCAACGGCGAAAAGTTTCAAACTCACCCGTTTTACGGTCGATAGCAACACGTACATCGACTTCAATTTCATGTTTCTTCTTTGTTGATGTGGCAAGCGCAGTTTCAAGCGCCTCAAAAATACGCTCACGAGGTACGGCCTTCTCGTTCGAAACCGCCTCAACTACCGCTAAAATTTCTTTACTCATTTAATCTAGCCTCTTAAGCTCTTTTCTCTAGGAGAACTAAAATTTAGGGATCAGGTTAGCTTTAGAAATATTGCTTAGCGCAAATAGTTCTTCTTTCCCATCAACGCTAATTGCAACGGTTTCACCATCAATAGAATGGATAATTCCTTTCCATTTGCGACGGTTGCCGACACCCATTTTCAAAACGATGCTGACTTCGTGACCAATAAACTGTTCATAATGCGCTGCTTTAAAAAGTGGTCTCTCTAAACCTGGTGAAGAAACTTCTAGGTTGTAAGCCACAGAAATTGGATCTTCAACATCGAGCACAGCACTCACTTGATGGCTCACTTCTGCGCAATCATCAACGTTAATACCGTTTTCATGATCAATATAGATGCGTAATGTTGAGTGCTCTCCGGCACGAATAAATTCTAATCCAACTAACTCATAACCTGATGCCGCTACTGGAGCGTCAAGCATTTCAGTAAGTTGTCTTTCTAAACCAGTCATTTAAACCACTCCAGAAACAAAAAAAGGGCACAGAGCCCAATTTAAATTCCAAGCAACTATCTGAAAATCTCATACTTGAGAAACTCAGATAACAAAAAACCCCGATTAGTCGGGGTTTTTTGTTGCTGGACCCTGATGATTGAGAATCTAAATTCTCAATTGCAGTGAGGTTGACACTGCACAAACTTGCATCCAAAACCCAAAAAGAATTGGTTGCGGGGGCCGGATTTGAACCGACGACCTTCGGGTTATGAGCCCGACGAGCTACCAAGCTGCTCCACCCCGCGTCCGACTTGCGAGCATTATACGCTCTATCAAGTGATTTACAAGTTTGTAAATAATGGTGCCGAGAGAGGGACTCGAACCCTCACACCTAAGGCGCTAGCACCTCATGCTAGTGTGTCTACCAATTTCACCATCTCGGCAATTATTTGTACTTATCTAAGATAAGTTATTGCGGGATTTCGTCACCAGATTTTACTGGAACGTCACTCGCTGTATCCGTAGTTTGCTCAATCACTTGACCTTTAGTTGGGTCAATCCATTGTGATTCAGTTTTATGCGTAGACAAATTGCCCAATGCCAAACTAAGAATAAAGAATACGGTTGCAAAAATTGCAGTCATTCGGGTTAGGAAATTTCCTGAGCCACTAGCACCAAACACAGTGTTTGACGCGCCAGCACCGAAAGAGGCTCCCATATCTGCGCCTTTACCTTGTTGAATTAACACTAGGCCAATGATACCAAGCGCTGCCAACAGGTAAATCACAAGTAGAACTGTAAACATTACTTCCACCTATGTTCCAAATAGTTGAGCCAGCGCCGTTCTTATCAACTGACTTGAACAAGGCTAGCGACCTCCTCAACGAAGGCGGACGCAATACTAACGAATGCATCCCATGCTGACAAGGAGTATTTTATAAAAAAATGGAGTTTATGCTTCAAGCGGTTAAAAAAAGGGCAACAACACCCTATGTGTATAGCTAACCATAAGATTTCAAGCCGAATTACGGTCATGAAATCCTAGGTTAACTCATATTATTTGCCTGGTTAGCAATTATCTTTAACCGCTTGAGCTATCTTTAATGCTGAATTTTTTACTAGCTCAGCATCTTCCCCTTCCACCATCACGCGCAATAAAGGTTCAGTACCTGATTTACGCAACAGGACTCGACCTTGGTTACCAAGTTCCGCTTCTACGGCAGCTACAGCCGCTTTTACCGCTTCGGCTTCTAATGGGTTGGAATCACCACTAAAACTTACGTTTTCTAAAACCTGCGGGTAAAGCGTCATGCCTTTAGCCAGTTCATTGAGCGACATTTCACTGCCCACAACGGAAGCAAGAACTTGCAACGCCGCAACAATCGCATCACCCGTAGTCACTTTGTCTAGCAGTATGATGTGCCCTGAATTTTCTGCGCCAATTTTCCAACCTTTTGCCAGCAATTTTTCCATCACATAACGGTCACCAACCGCCGCTCGCACAAAAGGGATACCTAACTGTTTTAAGCCGTTTTCCATACCAAGGTTTGTCATTAGCGTTCCAACAACACCACCTTTTAATTCTCCACGTCGCAGGGCATCACGGGCGATGATATAGGCAATTTGATCTCCATCCACTTTATTGCCAAGCTCATCAACCATAATTAAGCGATCGCCATCACCATCAAATGCCAGTCCTAAATCTGCTTTTTCTGCCACAACGCGCTGTTGCAACGCGCGGACATCCGTTGCTCCAACTTCGTCATTAATATTCAGACCATCTGGCTCAACCCCCATTGCTATCACTTCAGCGCCAAGTTCCTTAAAGACATTAGGCGCGATGTGATAGGTGGCACCATGAGCACAGTCAACGACGATTTTCAGCTTTGATAAATTCCATTGCGATGGAAAGGTACTTTTACAAAACTCGATATACCGCCCTGCAGCGTCGACCATACGTGAAGCCTTACCAAGTTCGGCAGACTCGACACACTCAATCGGTTTATCCAATTCAGCTTCGATCTCCAATTCAATTTCATCAGGTAATTTAGTCCCTTCGGATGAGAAGAATTTGATGCCGTTATCGTAATAAGGGTTATGCGACGCTGAGATAACGATCCCCGCTTCGGCACGAAAGGTTTGAGTCAGGTAAGCAACAGCTGGCGTCGGCATAGGTCCGGTAAAAATCGCCTTTAATCCTGCAGCGGCTAAGCCCGCTTCTAGAGCCGACTCAAGCATATAACCTGAAATACGCGTATCTTTACCAATAATGACTTTTTTCGTGCCTTGTTTTGCCAATACACGTCCAGCCGCCCAGCCAAGTTTTAATACGAAATCGGGAGTGATAGGATACTGTCCAACTTTACCGCGGACACCATCTGTACCAAAGTAACGTCTTTTGTCAGACATGATTTTTCCTTAATTATTATTGTTAACTATTTTGAATAATGGTTTGTACTATTTTCATTGCTTCAATGGTTTCGTTCACATCATGGACACGAATAATCTGTGCACCTTTCATTGCAGCTACAGCTGCACAGGTAACGCTCGCCACCATACATTCAGCTGGTTTTTTATTGAGTAGTTTAAAAATCATTGACTTACGAGACATCCCAGCCAATATCGGCAAACCTAGCTGATGAAATGCGTCTAGATGTGCAAGCAGATAATAATTATGCTCAATGGTTTTGCCAAATCCAAAACCGGGGTCGAGGATAATATTTGCACGCGCGATCCCCGCGCGCGCGCACGCTGCGACTCGATCTTCTAGAAAGAGCTTAACATCCGCTAACACATCTTGGTAATGTGGACTGGTTTGCATCGTTCGTGGCTGGCCTTGCATATGCATGATACAGACAGGCACTTGTGCTTTAGCCGCAACCTCTAATGCCCCCGGCTCTTGCAGTGCACGAACATCATTAATCAAGTCAGCACCAGCCTCAACCGCCTGACGCATCACTTCAGCTTTACTGGTGTCAATTGAAATCCAGACGTCATACTTTGCACGAATAGCTTTAATAATAGGAATAACACGAGATAATTCGTCATCGAGAGTCACTTCTGGAGCCCCCGGCCGAGTTGACTCCCCTCCAATATCAATAATGCTGACACCTGCGGCAATCATTTTATCGGCATGCTCTAGTGCCAAATCTAGCGCGTTAAATTTTCCACCATCGGAAAATGAATCCGGAGTCATGTTCAAGATACCCATGACATGAGGACGATCGAGGATAAGTGTCTTTGTTGGGGTTTGAATCTTCATTTTGCTCTAAAACACAAAAACCCCGAGAAAGCTCGGGGTTTAATTTGAATATTAACGATTACTCAGCATCTTTCTTTTCTGAGGACTCAGTGGCTACTTCGTCTTCTGCTGCTGGCTCTACTTTTGGCTCTTGAGCTTTTTCCGCTTCCGCTTTTTCTGCTTGAGCTTTGGCTTGATCAGCCCAACCTGCAGGTTCGCGAATCTCGGTTTTACGCTCCATTAAGTCATCAATTTGGCCTGCATCAATCGTTTCGTATTTCATCAACGCATCTTTCATTGCATGCATAATATCCATATTTTCTTCAAGGATTTTACGCGCACGATCATAGTTGCGGTCAATAATTTTACGAACTTCGTCATCAATCAACTTAGCAGTATCTTCAGACACATGCTTAGTTTGAGTCACGCTGCGCCCTAAGAAGACTTCACCTTCATCTTCTGCATACAACAATGGGCCAAGTTTTTCCGAAAAGCCCCATTGCGTAACCATTTTACGAGCAATGGCTGTCGCACGTTCGATATCGTTTGATGCACCAGTTGAAACGTTTTCTGGGCCGTAAATTAACTCTTCCGCTAAACGACCGCCATACAAGCTTGAAATCATAGACTCAAGATGCAGCTTCGACATGCTAACTCGATCTTGTTCAGGCAAGTACATAGTTACACCTAAAGCTCGACCACGTGGAATAATCGATACTTTATAAACAGGGTCATGTTCAGGTACCAAACGACCAACAATGGCGTGTCCTGCTTCATGATAAGCTGTTGATGCTTTAGTTTCTTCAGACATCACCATCGAACGACGTTCAGCACCCATCATGATTTTGTCTTTTGCTAACTCAAACTCAACCATTGAAACATTGCGTTTGTTACCGCGAGCAGAGAATAACGCCGCCTCGTTCACTAAGTTCGCCAAGTCGGCACCAGAGAAACCCGGTGTTCCGCGAGCAATCAATGAAGGTTCAACATCACCAGCTAAAGGTACTTTGCGCATATGAACTTTCAAGATCTGTTCACGGCCGCGAACATCAGGTAAACCGACCACCACTTGACGGTCAAAACGCCCCGGACGCAGCAATGCTGGGTCTAAAACGTCTGGACGGTTAGTTGCCGCAATGACGATAACGCCTTCATTGCCTTCAAAACCATCCATTTCAACCAACATTTGGTTTAAAGTCTGCTCACGCTCATCGTGACCGCCGCCGACACCAGCACCACGTTGACGACCTACCGCATCAATCTCATCAATAAAGATGATACAAGGTGAAGCCTTTTTCGCTTGCTCGAACATATCACGTACACGAGATGCACCGACACCAACAAACATTTCAACGAAATCAGAACCAGATATAGTGAAGAACGGTACTTTCGCCTCACCAGCAATTGCTTTTGCCAGTAATGTTTTACCTGTACCAGGAGGACCAACCATCAAAACACCCGTTGGAATTTTCCCACCCAGTTTTTGGAAGCGACTCGGATCACGCAAGTAATCCACAAGCTCTTTCACATCTTCTTTCGCTTCGTCACAACCAGCCACATCACCGAACGTGGTTTTGATTTGCTCTTCACTCATCATTCGAGCTTTGCTCTTACCAAATGACATGGCACCTTTGCCACCGCCACCTTGCATTTGACGCATGAAGAATATCCAAACACCGATCAGTAGGATCATTGGGAACCAAGAGATAAAAATGGTCCCGAGCAAACTTTGCTCTTCTGGTGGTGTACCTTGTACTTTAACGTTTTGATTAATCAAATCATCAAGCAGTTTTTGATCGTACACGGGCATGTAAGTTACATAGCGAGTACCACCGCCTCTACGAGTAAAGGAAATTTCACTATTGTTAAATTGAGCTTCTTGAATCTGGCCTTGGCCAACTTCCTGTACGAACGTGGTGTAATCCACTGCTTTGCCGTTACTATCACCAGGGCCAAAGCTCTGGAATACCGACATTAAAACGACAGCTATAACTAGCCACAGAATTAAATTTTTTGCCATATCACTCAAGGTGTAAGCCTCGCGATAACTAATTGTAATTAAAGGTAGGGTACTACAGTTTGTAACCTGTAGCCATATGTTAACTTATGCCTTGTACAGCAAAAACGTTAACCTTTGTAACCAGTGGCTACAACAAAGACTTCTCTTGAGCGAGCTCGCGAAGAGTCTGGTTTTCTTATTTTCACGACTTTAAACAGGTTTCGAACTTCTTTGACATAATCATCAAAGCCTTCTCCCTGAAAAACCTTGACCACAAAACTACCATTTGGAGTAAGAACTTGTCGACACATATCTAGAGCTAGTTCAACCAAATACATTGCCCTTGGCTGATCAACCGAATTATTTCCGGCGATGTTAGGTGCCATGTCTGACATCACCACATCAACCATATCAGGCTGTATACGATCTAATAGTGCGTCCAGCACGGCCTCTTCACGAAAATCGCCTTGTAAGAAAGCAACCCCAACAATAGGATCCATCGGCAAAATATCACACGCGATCACTCGGCCTTTATCACCGACGATACCCGCTGAATATTG
>NZ_CAWNIB010000087.1:0-6726 GCF_963874405.1 Vibrio sp. V08_P9A1T1 | reverse complement strand
GCATTTACTTGCTCAATGGACACACAGTATTGGTCATCGACCTTGACCAGAGTCCCCACTGCGATCAATTCATTACCACTTTTCAACATCACTTGCGATTGAACGAAATCTGAAAATGATTTTATCTGTCCCTTTTGTAATTGATGGAGTTCGCTTAACGTCATCGTGCAATGGCCGATCACAACGTCAATGGCAATTTTCATTATTTTTACCCCTTCGCCATAGCAACAATAGCTCTGCGTATATCACGAATTTCTTCTTGCGCAGAAGAGATGTCCGTCATAATATTTTTAAACAGTTGTTGCTCGGTATCTAGATCAACTTGAATCGTGTCACAGAATGCCGTCATGGTCGCATTCATTGCTTGTAGATCGTTATAACTCACTCGATGAGTTTTTGAGTCTGCTAAATTCTTGCCAGTAATCGCAGCAATGCCTCTTGAATCATTCAAATCGTTTGCGATAATTGCCTGTATTTGGTCTAGATAACTAGCAGAAGCACCATCTCCTAACGGTGTTTTATCATTGTTTGTTGGGTTAGTATTCGGCAAGTTATCTTGCATTATCAAGCCCCATAAACGGTTGATTTCTGCGATAGCATTTGCTTTCTTTTCAATTTCATTAGCCGCTTGATCAGCTCTCAATGTTTGATCACTCGTGTATTTCGACAAAATATCATCAATTAACGATAATGGATCTTTAGTACCGGATGAAAATAAGCTTCGAATCTGATTGCTCTGATGGCCAGTTGTGGCTCGTTTGACCACTTCGCTATCTAACAGTCGTCTTGTGGCACTATCTAAGGATGCTCTATCGTCAGTATCCAAAAAAGTAGACATAACGGGGCTGATGGTTGTCATACAATACTCCTACTAAGGTTGAATTAAATATATTCGGGTCTTTAAACCCTCTTTGAACACTATTTTATTGGGACTAATACTTTCTATTACTCCCAGCAATGGAACCTCGCTACCTTCCCAATAACGGTCAAGTGCATCATAAAGGTAACGACCTGCGGTTGTTGAATAAAAGACGGAATAAGGAAAAGCTTGATCGTCAATAATTTCCTCTTCACCTTCACGAGATTTCACACGGCTTATTACCTGATTCAATCCCGCTTCTTTTAAAAGCCGAGTCGCACTGGTTCGGTTGGACACAAACCAATCATCGCCTTGTTTCTTGAACTCAAGACCATATTGTCCAAATAACGCCATAACCTGATGATCTATTTCATTAGTTTCAACGCGTATTTGATCTCGTCCTTCACGTTGAACTAATTTCCCAACCAAAGGTTGACCTGAGTATGCTGATACTAATTCAAGAGTCAGTTGAGAGGCCTGTAGATAATTATCTGAACTCACAATATTGATATTCTCAAGCCAGCTATTGGGTAAACCTACTAGCGATTGTTCTTCAAAAACATAAAATTTTCCGTCTTTGAGGTAACCCGATCCCAACTGTTGCAAATAACCAACGATTGACGCTTGCTGTTGCATTTGAAATAACAAGAATACAAGCGCCGTCATTATAATATTGAGCAACAGGCTAGACACAATTAAAGGACGATACTCTCTGAAACGATAACGCTTTAAACAAGGCTTACGTGCTCCTTCCTTATATAGAAAAAAACTCAATCCCTTAAAACGATATACCCGATTGGCGATCAACCGCTTCACTTTATGACTTTTATTGAACCCTTTAATTATTGGAACCGACCCCTTGAGCTCAATCAACAATGTCATATCCGCTGGCAAACTTTCAGGGGCAATTAACGCGTCAGGGTGCTGGCTCTCTTTATTCCCTGTTATTTCAAGTGATGAATCAAGCGGCAGTGTTACTCCTTGTAAATGGCCCCCAACAAACTCAATCAGCCACATGTTGTTTTATCTCTATACTCAACCGTTCTGCAAACGTGACACTCTCACTCAAATAACGTACAAGCTCTTGTGGGTATTCGGTCATCGGCCGATGACGGATGAAATGAAAACCACCTTGGCGAAGCTGTGCCAAATAGCCATCAAGACTAAGATGAAATTCACCGTTCAGACGCAGTGCCAACTCAGGCTGTGTTGCCAATTCCGGCATTTCCACCAAAATCAGCAACTGATTAGCTAAACCTACGCGCTGGCCATCTTCAATTCGACACAAGCGCTTTCCATAGTGGCAAGCTAAAGCGTCACCGAGCTCTACTTTCATCGCCGTACCTTGAGTGAACTGAATAAACTCACTGACTAATAAAGAGAATTTTCTATTTTTCATTGTTTTTTAGCTTTACCTCAATCATAAAACGGCGTTGAGCAACTCGCTCTTGCGCTGTTGGAAGGGCGTTTTCAACACTTGCCCGAATATCAATAGGGACATTTCTCATCCCCTCTTCAATTAAAAACTCGCGCACCACTCTCGAGCGTTGATCGGACAATTGTCGATTCTTGGCATATGAGCCCGATGAATCAGCAACGCCATACACTAAAAGGCTCTCCACCGGGAGAGTTTGTAGTTCCCTGAGCATCGCAAGCAAAGTGTGACGGCCTTGCACAGTTAATTGGTATTGATTGACAACAAATAAGTTTTCAAATTTCAGTAACCAATGTGCACCATCAAGTTCTGTAACCACAATGCCATAAGAACGCTGCCACGCAGACACATCAAAAGCTCGGCTCTTTTCGGGCGCGATCAAATTACTAAATGCTGAATAATCTCCGTCACAGTTCTTTACTTCTATCAACCCATAAGTATTAAGGTTAGCGATGTAAAAACGGTTGGGGCTTTGAGGCTGGGCAATTTCAATGCACCCGCGCTGGTGGGGAGAGCCTTCATCATATTCGGGTGCACGACGTACCCAAAAACGCAGGTTATCGGCATCAGCGACATGAGAGTAAACTAGGTTATACACATCCGGTTCCCAGTCATAATCCAGCGCTAGGTTGTCATCACGTATTTGATTGCTACAAGCTGTGAGAGCAAGCAAGCCTGCCAAAATAAAACTCACCTTATGATTTTTTTGCATTCTGATGCCTTTTAAGTGCGGAAAGAATAATAGCGACGTCGCGGTAAAACTCCTTCGGAATAAAATCCTCACCATTTTTCATCTTGCGATAAAACGCACGAGCCAACGGTTTATTTTCAATAATCGGCACATTCATCTCTTGCAACCGCTTACGCTCCTCTTGAGCTAATGAATCAGTACAAATCTGCAATACAACAGGGGCACGATCTATATTTCGGTCATAACAGATTGGGACCAAAATGTGCGTAGGGTTTGCCAAAGCAAAGGTTGGACGACGCCCTTTCACCATTGGTGCATCCATGACCTCGCGCATTTTACGTTTCCGTTCAGACTTGATTTCTGGCGACCCCTCGGTTTCTTTCATTTCATTTTTCATTTCCGTAAAGGTCATTCGGTTTTTCTTATGAAAGTGATAACGCTCCACTAAAAAATCGACGCAGCCTACACACACACCGTAAACGACATAGAGCATTGAAACAAAAGCAATATAAAACATTAGCTTATAGAGGAAATCACTACTATTATTGGTCTCTTTAAGCATGTTTAATTCACCGCCAGTAATATCGAAAACATACTTGAGCAGAAAGAGCAGAAACAATAGCTCTAGCACCTTTCGTAAGGCGCGCGAAAGCGCTTCTATACCAAAAATGTTTTTGAAACCGGTCACTGGATGGATCTTTTCAATTTTGAATCCAAGCGACTCGGTACTGATCACCGTGCTATTAATCAGTACCCAGTTAATCACGGCCATGACCAGCTTTATCATGAATATGCTGCCGATACATAAACTCAGAACCGACACCACCAGATGAAAACCCACTTGAGTGTCAGCGTAGAGGATCACTTCAAACCATTCATCGTTATGCTCAAACATAAGAAAAAGCATCCCACTGAATATCAGAGCGAAAGCGACCAGTTCCAACGTTGGTTCTGCGAGTTCTGTTTTGGGAAACTGTCCTTTTTTTTTCAAATCACGCAGTTTCTTTTCCGTGGGCGGATATTTTTTGGGTTCTGTCGATTCCATGTGGGATTCTCTTAAGCCGCAACTTGCAAAGCTTCAGATGAAGCAACACAAGCAGAATCGGCAATGTCACCATGACTGCAGACGGGCATGGTTGAAACAATTTGTTGGAAGAAAGCCTTCACTGCCGTTATCTCATTATCGTTCACCACAAGGATCGGCTTATTACCATTTAATGTAGTTAAGCGAAGAACTTCAGCACGAAGCTCTTGTTGCACTTCAAGCAATCGGTCTACATCTTCCATTTCACCCATCACAAATGATTCGATCAATTCCGTGAGTGGTTGCTCTAAAAGTGCAACGTGGATCTGATTTTCTTTATTGAGTAAACGCGAAGTGATTTCATATTTAGCTTGACTGCGAATACGAGTCAGCCAGTTTTTGGGCTCGTTCTCCATTCGTGACCAATAGATCAAGGCCTCAAAAAAACTGATACGATCAAGATAAAACTCTGGGGCTCGGATCATCTCTTTCAATACATCATGGACGCGATTTAACCCAATGGCCGCGTCAACTTCACTCTTCATGACTTCACTTTCATTAGACAGATCAGCAATGATGTTGCTGGTGTACTGTAAGTTGTATTTTTCAACTAAACGCTTACGCAAAAAATAGTCTGCTATCTGCGCGATATTCACCAGCACATCATGGTTACGCACAAAGACATCGTCATTCATGATCTCCACCAAATCGTCCGCATCAGATTGTGTAAAACCAAACATACGAATGTCGGAAACAAACACTTCAATATCAAACTGTTGTGCTTCATCAACGATGATAGCCGGAATCCCTACGTGTTGACCCCAAATCGAGCTCTCGATTAACTCCAGCCGACGTTGGATGACCATTTGCGACTGGCTATCACGCAAAACGAATTTGAGAGATTCGAATACACCACTGCCTTTCGGATCGAAAGTAATCGATGCCGCAGGCGCATCATGCTTACCACGCAAAACAAAGGAGAGAATTGCACACAATAACGCCAAAGGAAGACAGACATGCAATAAATCCAAATTGAATACGCCGAGTAATAAGATAACGACACCGATGATCAACAAGCTTTTCCAAAATGAACGAATTTGCGTCATCAATTGGCCGATAAAAGGACGAGATTCCTCTTCAGAACCTTTGATCCTCGTTAAATAAACCCCACACGCTAAGGACAATAGCAAACTTGGAATTTGAGACACCAGACCATCACCAATGGTGAGTACAGAGAAGCGGCTGACACTTTCCGATAATGAGAGATCAAATTGGTTGATACCAACGTAAATCCCACCAAAAAGGTTGACTAAACTGATCAAAATTCCAGCTATCGAGTCACCTTTTACAAATTTCATCGCCCCATCTAGAGAACCAAACAGCTTATTTTCCGTACTTAAATCGGCACGCAGTTTTTGTGCCTGTTCGCCACTAATCAAGCCACTTTTTAGGTCGCCATCGATGGTCATTTGTCGACCAGGTAATGCATCCAGTGAAAAGCGCGCACCGACTTCGGCAACTCGCTCTCCCCCTTTCGTGACGACTAAAAATTGAACAATGGTGATAATGACGAAAATCAACAACCCTGAAATAAGGTTGCCACCCATAACAAATTCACCAACAGTTTCAATAACATGGCCAACGTCTTCGTTAGCAATAATGTTTCGAGTTGTCGCAATTGAAAGCAATAAACGGAAAGTCGTTAATAGCAACACGACCGTGGGTAAAAAAGTCACTCTTAAAGGCTGATCGTTTTCTAACATGATGACCAACAGCAATATAGAGCTAATAAAGCTGAGTAAAATAAGGGAATCAATCACTACGCCTGGCAAGGTGACCAAAATGATGGTGGGCAGCAACAGCGTAATGATCACACTACTCGGGTTGAACAGTATTGGATAACGTTTAAGAAGCGGGATCATATCAGCCCCAAACCAGTGTGTAGCTCGTTAACCAACTCAGCAGTATTAATGCTAATGATGCTATCTTGGTTTTCAATGGTCAGTGTAACACCATGATTATCACGAACCTGCTCAACCTTCAGTAACTTCATCTCATCCTCAACTTCACCATGCAGCACTTCAATTAGATGGCAAATTAAGTTATCGCTTTGACTTAGTTTTGTTAGACGTGATTGGATGGCCGAAATAATTGAATGCTTTATTTCATCTTTCAACAGTGCCAAACTTTCTTCCTGTTCTGCCAACAAATGTTCCAAACGTTCTTCTGCCGTCTCTAACCAATGCTTTTGTTGGACAAACCAACCATCAATGACCGATTGAGAAGCTTCATTGATGTGAGAGTTTAAAGACTGTTCCTTGTCTTGGATCATTTGTACAACTTGCTGCTCCACAATCGCTTGGTATTCGGACACTCGTTCTTCCATTGCCATCAGCAAAGCACGCGCTTCGTGGTAAATACGCAACTCTGCTTTTTTAATAACATTAGAATCTCGATTACGTTTCAAGCTGATTTGCGGAATGCGTTTTTCTGCAGGTTCAATTTCAATATACAATGTGCACCTCACTTCATTATTGAGCGTAATGTAATTAGACTCTCGCTTAACCACAAAAGAAAAAAAAAGACCAAATCTGAACAAGCCTGATTTGGTCTAAAAATAAGAATGAGATTTCTTGATATCTTTAATTTGATGCCCGAATTAAATTCCGCTCACTGACTGACTGGCCTGCCACAACCAACCCTCCACTATGGAAAAC
>NZ_CAWNIB010000086.1:0-6776 GCF_963874405.1 Vibrio sp. V08_P9A1T1 | reverse complement strand
CCTGATCAGGTAATAGATTTGGGAGTGTATGGAACGGTTTCTGATGCGTTAAAGAACCTTCTAAAAGACAAACAAAACCTACTGAATGAGCCTACTACAAGAGAAATAAAACAACATTTTGCATGCTATGGTGTTGGATTGATAGAAAGAGAAGTTAACTCTGCCCAAGTTAAAGAGACCATTAAAAAATTTTTAGAATGGATACGGGTAGATAGAAAAGATACGGGTAAATCTGGGCTTCAAGCGGCGCTAATGAGCGAGGTAGATAAGGCAAAACTTGACGTTGGCCTAGCAAGTGTGGAGTGGAGAATGAGTGTTACTAATCAGATCAATAGAAGTGTTGAAATTCAGATAAACGAATATTTGTCTGGTCATGCAGAACGGAACAAGATTGTTACATCTAGCGGTACTACTTTAACGGCACACGCAATAGAAGATTGGCTTACACAATACACTGCTTGATTCATGTTAAGTAACATCAGTTAAGGTGTGCCGCAGCGATACGAAAATAGAAGTACAAATTTATACCTAACAATAGCAATCAATTGCAATTCATTGGCTAATTTACAGGTGCTAAGCCCCCCTGCCTTTAAAGCAAGGTATACTACCTGTTTTTCTCACAAGGCAAGCTTTGCTGAACGTTATATTGAATTCCAATCTAACGCCAATCCCCCCTGAGTTCGGCGACTTTTTGTTGCATCACTTGTGTTGTTGCCTCTTTGGGGGGGACGGGCTCGCCAGCTTCAATTTCTATATGTGACCAAAAACGAGCTGGTAGCCCACAGCAGGCGCGCCCTTTGGCACGGCTAAAATAGCTTCCCCACAATCCCTTCAATGCCATGGGGATGACAGGCACAGAGCTGCGTTTTAAAATAATATCCATCCCGCGCATGAAATCGCTGATTTCGCCATCCGCGGTTAACCGTCCCTCTGGGAAAATGCAGACGATATGCCCCTCTGCCAATGCTTGTTCTACATCGTTAAAGGCTTGTCGGATAGAACCGCGACGCGTTGCGGAAATGGGTATCACGCCTGCACGTTTCAAAAAGCGACGAAGTGGCGGCAAATTGGCGTAATCCTCTTCCATCACAAAACGAATTAAGCGAGGACAAACCGCGCTCAGCAACAGTGCATCCATATAGCTAACATGATTGCACACCAGCAGTGCTCCGCCCTTTTCAGGTAAGTGATGAAGATTTTTGTGGCTGACTCGATACATGGTATGCGTCAGCATCCACATTAGAAATCGCACCAAGAAGACCGGGACTTGGTAGCATAAATAGAGTGCAACAAAGCCATTAAGCAAAGCTAATATAATGAAGAACTGAGGGATCGTAAGCTCAAGAAAACTCAAACAGATAATCCCTAATAGTGCACTCGCCACCATAAACAGTGAGTTGTAGATATTTAAAGCGGCAATGACTTGTGCGCGTTGAGTGACTTTAGCACGCTGCTGCATTAGCGCATATAAAGGCACAATGAAGATGCCACCGCAGACGCCAATCAACAATAGGAAAAGAAACATCGGCCATAGTGATTGGTAGCTGATAAATTGATAAAAATCAGTAAATTGAGGCAGTTTTTCTGGTACGGAGGTTGCCATTAAATAGCCAAATAATGTAATGCCAAAACTGCCGATAGGCACGATGCCGATCTCTATTCTATGATGCGATAATTTGTCACAGGTCAATGAGCCAGTGGCAATACCAACAGAAAACAGTGCTAGCAAAAAAGAAACGGCGCTCTCTGTGCCATATAAATAGTGATGCGTGAAATTTGGAAATTGAGTTAAGTAGGCGGCACCTAAAAACCAGAACCAACTGATCGCCATTACGCATTGGAAAATAGTACGGTCTTGTTTGGCAATCGCAATGGTCTGCTTGGTTTGCTTAATGGGCTGCCAGCGAAAAACGAGATCGGGTGCGCAAGCAGGGGCTTTAGGAATATGACGGCTGGCTAAATAGCCTAACAACGCAAATAGCACCACCGCGCCAGCAGCCACGTATTTAGTGTAGGGCATCGAGGCAATGAGCCCAGCCCCCAATGTGCCTAATAAAATCGCTAAAAATGTGCCTGTTTCCACTAACGCATTACCCGGAACCAATTCATTCGGCTTGAGTTGCTGCGGCAATAAAGCGTATTTGACTGGACCAAAAAAGGCCGATTGTGTCCCCATCAAAAACAGTAATAACAGTAAAATGGCGTAACTCTCGGTCATAAAACCGATCGCGCCAAGGCACATGATGCCAATTTCAGCCAATTTCACTTTACGAATGAAAGCGGATTTTTCGTACTTGTCAGCAAGCACGCCAGCAGAGGCAGAAAAAAGGAAAAAAGGAAGAATGAATAGCCCTGCGGCAAGGTTAATAAATAAATTACTGGAAACCGGTAACACGTTCGCTCCAGCAAACGCGACCAATAGCAGCAAGACATTTTTAAAGATGTTATCGTTAAATGCGCCAAAAAACTGGGTGATGAAATACGGAAGAAATCGTTGCTGAGTCAGCAATGAAGATTGAGATTGACTCATTGATGGTCCTTATCGCGCCCAGTGATTAAGATAGTTTGAGAGTAGGTTTTCAATCAGCTCTTTCCCATCGATGGGTTCGGCGGCGAAAAATTTATCATCTACGCTTAATAAGGTAATACCATGTACGCCAGACCACAGGACTCGGCTTGCTTGCAGCACTTCTTGTTGCGAGTGTTGTGGAGCAAGGATGGTCAATAAACCTTCAAGCATGGCGGTCATGTTGTCGATGCGCTCTGCTTGCCACTGGGGAAGTCGTTCACCATTCATATTATGTTCAAAAATAAGTTGCCAGCGATTGGGGTGCAACTGAGCAAAATCGTGGTAGCAATAGGCCAATTTATACAACGCTTCTTTTGGATCGCTACACTTACCCACCACTTTTTTCGCTTGTGAAGAGAGTTCATCCAAGGTTTGAGCTACCACATGCAACAATAAAAGATTGTAACTGCCGAAGACATTGACCAAAGTGCTAGGTACGTAGCCAATCATGGTTGCGATTTTACGCAGGCTGAGCTCGTGATAAGTGTGATTTTGAAGAAAATGCTTCGCGGTCTTGAGTGTCAATGCTATCAGTTCTTCTCGGGTGTGATCGTTTCGTCTGGCCATGGTTACGTATCAATTATGAACAACGTTCGATATTCTAGTGGGGTGGTGTATAAGCGTCAACTTATGGACGGTTAATTTGCAATATTCTGATACATGTCTGCGAGAAGCAACGGTTTTCTTGTCTATCCGAAGTGGTTATGATGAGTAAGCCTCAATAATTATAACCCTAAGGAAAAACATGAAACGTTTTTTTTCCCTTGTAGCATTGCTGATGGTTGCTGTTGCGATCACACCGATAGCAGAAGCAAAGAAATTTGGCGGTGGTAAATCGTTTGGTAAAAGCTATAAAACGGCTCCAGCTCCCAAACAGCAGACTCAAAAAAATGACACCATTAAGCAAGATCAAGCAGGTAAAGCTGGTTCGACCAAAAAAGGTCTGATGGGCGGATTACTGGGTGGTTTACTCGCTGGTGGTCTACTGGCGGCTTTCTTTGGCGGCGCGTTTGAGGGTATCCAATTTATGGATATTCTGATCTTCGGTCTGATTGCTTTTGTGCTCTTTAAACTGATGCGCGGTATGCTTGGTGCGAAGCAGGGTAGCATGAATCGGCAGCAGCCTGCGTTTGGTGGTGTGAATAACCGGACGGAGTTTGAACAGCCTAACGTGCACAATTTTGAACAACAGCCTCAAGCCACGGGTGGTTTTGGAGCGAATGCACACAGCGATATCCCACATAACTATCCAGCCGGTTTTGATAAGGTAGCTTTCATTAATGGTGCGCGCGAACACTACCGTATTTTGCAAGGTGCTTGGAACCATAACCAACTTGAAACTGTTGAAGAATATGTATCGGCGAGCTTGTTTGAAGATTTAAAACAAGAGCGCGCAAAGCTAAACGGTGAACAGCACACAGATGTGATGTACGTAGACGCTGAAGTCGTTCGCGCCGATTACGATGCAAGTAAAGCGCAGTTGAGTTTGCAGTTTACTGGCCGCTACCGCGATTCCGTGGAAGGCATTGAAGAAGATATTAATGATGTGTGGCATTTAGAGCGTGATTTAACCGTACCTAATGCACCTTGGTTGATTGTCGGCATTCAAGGCTAAGACTTTTCACGATGGATCCAAAACGCCCAAGTTTGTCTTGGGCGTTTTGCTAGGTCACTAAGCTAATTTAGCCGTTGTTTCAAAGGCTTCTAATTTTGAAAGATAAGGTGTTAAATCACCAATGTTGTTTTTCACCCAATCGGCACAGTAATAGGTATCTAAATAACGTTCGCCGCTGTCGCATAGCAGCGTCACGATGGAGCCTGTTTCACCTCGTTGTTTCATCTCACTGGCAATTTGCAAAACCCCATAAAGATTGGTGCCGGTAGAAGGGCCTGCTTTGCGGCCGAGTAGTTTTTCCAACCAATAGATCGTAGCGACACTGGCGGCATCCGCAACGGTGCGCATTTCATCGACTACGCCGGGAATAAAACTCGGTTCAACTCGTGGACGACCAATTCCTTCAATTTTGCTACCACACTGCAAGGTTAAGCTTGGGTCTCGGCTTTTGAAATAATCATGAAATACCGAGTTTTCAGGGTCGACGACGCACAGTTTGGTATTGTGTTTTTGGTAGCGAATAAAGCGGCCTATAGTTGCTGAGGTTCCGCCTGTGCCCGGGCTCATTACAATCCATGTCGGAACGGGGTGATCTTCCATTTGCATTTGGTTAAAAATACTGTCGGCAATATTGCTATTACCACGCCAGTCGGTCGCACGTTCAGCATAAGTGAACTGGTCCATATAATGGCCATTCAGTTCTTTGGCTAAGCGGTGTGATTCGGCATAAATTTGATCAGAGCGATCGACTAAATGCGCTTGGCCGCCATAAAGCTCAATCTGCTCAATTTTTTTACGTGCAGTACATTTGGGCATTACAGCAATAAAAGGCAAGCCAAGTAAACGGGCAAAATAAGCTTCTGATACCGCAGTACTGCCCGATGAAGATTCAATGATAGTAGTTTCAGGGCCAACCCAGCCGTTACAGATGGCATACAGGAAAAGAGAACGGGCTAGGCGGTGTTTGAGTGAACCCGTAGGATGCGTACTTTCATCTTTGAGATAAATATCGACCCCAGCGACACAAGGCAAATCGAGCTTGATCAGATGAGTATCGGCCGAACGTTGGTAGTCCGCTTCTATTTTTCGAATTGCGTTGTTAATCCATTGATGATCGGTGCACATGGTTCTCTCTCCATCGTTATTATGAGGGTAATTTACCCTTAATGTGAGAGAAAAGCTTTGCTATGTTGCCTGTCATTTTGTAGTTTTAGAGAAAATTATTCTCTTATTCTGGGGAAGCTATGGAGCTTGATAGAATTGATCGCATGATCCTCTCATTACTGCAACAAGACAGCACTTTGTCGCTAAATGATTTGGCTGAAGCGGTGAACTTAACCACGACACCTTGCTGGAAGCGGTTGAAAAAGCTTGAAGAATCTGGCGTGATTGCGCAGCGAGTTGCCCTGCTTGACCCAGAAAAATTAGATTTGAGTTTTACCGCGTTTGTGTTGATTAAGACCAGCGATCACTCTCACGAATGGTACAGCCATTTTGTCGTGACTGTGTCTGAGTACCCTGAGGTGATGGAGTTCTATCGAATGGCGGGTGAGTACGATTACATGATGAAAGTGTTGGTCAAAGACATGAAGTGTTTTGACCAGTTTTATAAAAAACTGGTCAATGGCGTGAAAGGGATTAATAACGTGACTTCAACCTTTGCAATGGAGTCATTGAAGTACACTACTCAATTGCCTCTGGCATAGCCTGCTCGTCCGAGTCTTGTTATTTGGTGAAGCGCATCACACCTTCTTGCACTGCTGTTGCGACTAAATCTCCTTGGCGGTTGTAAATCTCGCCACGCACTAAACCACGGGTATTGCTGGCCGTAGGGCTTTCTATTGCGTAGAGCAACCATTCATCCATTTTGAATGGGCGGTGGAACCAAATCGAATGATCAATCGTCGCGACTTGAAAGTTAGGTGTCATCAAAGAGACTTTATGAGGATGCAACGCTGTAACTAAAAACCCCCAATCAGACGCGTAACCGAGCAAATATTGATGGATGAGTTGGTTATTTGGCAACTCACCATTAGCGCGTATCCACAGGTACTGTTTTGGCTCCGCTTTTTGTGGTTTTAGCGGGTTAATTACGGTCACTGGACGCATCTCAATCGCTTTTTCGCCACAAAAAACCTTTTTTATTTTTTCAGGTAATAAGTGTGCAATCTGGGCTGCCAGTTCAGATTCAGAGGCAAAATTTTCAGGACCAGGGATGTCAGGCATGGTGTTTTGATGTTCAAAACCGGGCGCTTCACCGTGATAAGAAGCAGTGAGATAGAAAATCGGCCGACCATTCTGAATGGCTTTGACTCGTCTGGTACTGAAACTGCGTCCGTCCCTTAAATTCTCAACATCATAAATGATTGGTTTTTCAGGATCTCCGGGGTAAAGAAAATAGCTATGAAATGAGTGAACAGTGCGGTCGGAATCAACCGTATAGCGAGCCGCCGAGAGTGCTTGGCCAATCACTTGCCCACCATACACTTGTGGTAGACCTAAGTTCTCGCTCTCACCTCGGTATAAACCTTCTTCTAGCTTTTCCAGTTGCAGCAAATCCAATAGTTCATTTAATGGTTTACTCATAGACCC
>NZ_CAWNIB010000085.1:0-6880 GCF_963874405.1 Vibrio sp. V08_P9A1T1 | reverse complement strand
TGATAGGTGTGGGTGGCAATGTGTATAGTATAAAGTATTTGTTGTTTTTAATTGAATGGGTGGCCTCAGAGGCTATTAAAATGTAGTTCGTCGGCAGCTTCAGATATGTATAGGTGTCAGTAATTATTCTGTTTTAGGGCTCTTTTGAGCCCTTTTTTTATCTATTATCAGCGTGACTCGCTGCTATGCTCATTCGATTACGAACGCCACGGCCATTTGAACCGTGGCGTAAGGCCGCTATAATTGGCTTTCTTCACTGATACGAGGGGCTTTTTGCAGTGAACGTTTACGCATTAACCAACCCACCAGTACCGTTGAGATAGCGATCAACAGTGTCATCAGTGGTGCTAATATCAACGCATGATTGGCTATTTTGGCAAGCTTATCGGGCAAAAGAGAAATACCTAAGCCTGAGCCGACCAAAAACAGAATCCACGCCAGCGCGCTCAGTGGTGAGACGAGCAGGAAGCGTGTTGGTGTTACTGCATTACGCAGCCCCATTACCATAGGTAGCAAAGAACGAACTACCGGCAGAAAGCGCCCCATGAACATGGCCAGTAGCCC
Organism: Vibrio sp. V08_P9A1T1; assembly: GCF_963874405.1. Classification (NCBI taxonomy): domain Bacteria; kingdom Pseudomonadati; phylum Pseudomonadota; class Gammaproteobacteria; order Vibrionales; family Vibrionaceae; genus Vibrio; species Vibrio sp. V08_P9A1T1. The sequence goes on along the minus strand of NZ_CAWNIB010000085.1, from coordinate 6,316 downwards.
ATACCTTTGGATCAAGTTATCGGTAGTGCGCCACTGTTTTTCTGAGACTTTGTTGAGCCAAGTTGAGACTAATCGCCACTCTTTAAGTTGGTGGCCTTGATAAAAGGCGATCGCACTGCCCAGCCAACCAGCAAAAACCAGCACGCCAATAATGGCATAAAGGTTGAGTACCCCAACGGCCGCAAGGCTACCACACAGTACAATCACACTATCGCAAGGCAGTGGCGCTGCTGGAATAAATGCACTTTCAACGAAGATAAGTAACCCAATGCAGAGGTAAAGTAACGACAGATCGACCTGCTGTAGCGCAAACAGATCTTGATGCCATAAGGCAGAGAAAATAGACAAAAAAGTATTCATAACAAGCTTCCTCAATCAGTAAATAGTAATAATTGGTCCGATTGAAAAAGGTGTTAAGCGTGGGCGAAGCGTGAATACAGGTTGGAAAATTGCAGTGCTTTACGCACAAAAACGTGAGTTGATTGACCTATATACAGAGAACAAATGACGACAAACGCAGTGGTACTGAGAGTGTAAAAAAGTAGGGTAGTTTCTGCGCTCGTCTCTTCGTCGTCATCTGAGATTAACCGAAGCCCACTGACTCGTGGCGTTTCATGCCTTGTGGTTAATATTGCTGCATCACGATCAACAAAAAATGGATGACTGGAAAAATGAACATGCTGGATTGTCGTAGACTCACTCGCCGAAAAGCTTTGTGTAGCATTGAGGTTGAGCGAGGAGAACAGGCTCAATAAGCTAAACAAGAAGGCAAACATCAATGACTGGATCATAACTATCGCGAGGCTACTTAAACTGAGGGTGAGTATGCGGCGTGTCAGCGGTGCGTGTAAAGGAATTTTAGCCCTGGAAAAGCGTGAAAAAGTGAGCAGCGTTGCTGCTCACTCATGATAGTTAAATATTAATGATGCAAATTATATTGCTGCCGCGGTTGAGCTCTCGCTCGCTTTTGCGCGGTTTTTAAGGAAGGCGTAACCAAAGCCAGTCACCGCCGTACCAGCCGCAATCGCGATTAGGTACATCAGTACAGGTGTAATCGCATTTGGGATCAGTAGGACAAATAGGCCGCCGTGCGGAGCCATTAATTTCGCGCCAAACAGCATAGACAGTGCACCCGTTAACGCGCCGCCTGCCATACAAGCTGGGATAACGCGCATTGGATCTTTCGCTGCAAATGGAATTGCCCCTTCAGAGATAAAGCATAAACCTAGTACAAATGAGGCTTTACCCGCTTCACGTTCACCGGCTTCGAATTTGTCTCTGGCAAGGAAAGTCGCAAGGCCCATACCTAACGCTGGCACCATACCCGCAGCCATAATAGCGGCCATTGGTGCGTAAGTTTGCGAAGCAAGTAGACCAACACCAAAGGTATACGCTGCTTTATTAATCGGCCCACCTAAGTCAAAGCACATCATCGCGCCTAGGATTACACCCAGAAGTACGGCGTTGGCTGAGCCCATGTTGTTTAAGAACTCAGTCATTGCAGCCATGATGCTCGATACAGGGCCACCGACGATGTAGATCATCACCAAGCCAGTAAAGAGACTCGCCACAAATGGAATGATGAGGATTGGTTTTAGCGCTTCCATCGATTGAGGTAAGGAGACTTTATCTGCAATGAATTTAGCGGCGTAACCTGCAATGAAACCGGCCACAATACCGCCAAGAAAACCGGCTCCGGTAGAGCTTGCCAACATCCCGCCAATCAAACCAGGAGCAAGCCCCGGACGGTCAGCAATCGAGAACGCAATAAAACCCGCCATGACAGGGATCATTAATGCAAAGGCTGAACCGCCACCAATGGTCATCAGCGCTGCCGCCAATGTGCCTTGCTCTTTAAACGCTTCAATACCAAACACAAAAGAGAGTGCGATGATCAAACCACCCGCGACTACGACAGGAAGCATGTGAGATACCCCAGTCATCAGGTGCTTGTACACCCCTTTTTTCTCTTCGGTTTGATTATTATTAGACGCTGACGATTGCGTATAAATAGACGCTTGGTTAAACGCGTTGGTGATCTCTTGCTCGGTTTTTTTCAGTGCAAGGCCAGTACTGGTTTTGTACAGTTTTTTGCCGTTGAAACGATCGAGTGGCACTTCGATATCGGCCGCAATGATCACCAAATCCGCATCAGCAATCTCTTGCGCCGTGAGTTGGTTTTTCGCGCCCACAGAACCGCGTGTTTCTACTTTGATCTGGTGGCCAAGGCGTTTTGCATGGTTTTCTAGCGCTTCTGCCGCCATAAAGGTGTGTGCAACACCCGTTGGACAAGCGGTGATAGCCACGATTTTTTTAGCGGCTTGCGTTACGACTGGCGCAGACACCGTTTTTGCCTCTTGCTCAGTTAGGATAGTTGCTGCATTTATCGCGCTGTTTAAAAAAGCAACGGGATCAGACGTGCAGGCTGAAATGTCACTTTGGTACACTTTTTTGCCGATAAAGCGGGTGGTATCTATTGGTGTATTACGAGCAATAACCACCACATCTGCGTTGTCGATTTCACTGCTAGAGAGCGTATGGCCTTGAATGATGCTGGAATGGCATTCAACCACAGCGGTCCAATTGAGCGATTTTGCCGCTTGTTCAAGCAGCCCGGCAGCAATGATGCTGTTTGCAACACCACTGGGGCATGCGGTAATAATAGCAATCTTCATAGTTACGACCTTCTGTCCTTATGAGTTAGCGCTTAAGCTAACGGGTTGTAATTGGATTTGTTGTTGTAGGGTTTCGAGTTGTTTTCGGTTTGACATACCCACGCCGACTTGCGTAACAGCTAACGCAGAGAGGGCGGTGGCAAAAGTAAGCAGTTCTGTTTTTTCCATCTGCTGCATGTGTCCCCAGCAAAGGCCCGCGACTAAAGTATCGCCTGCGCCAACAGTGCTAACGACCTGCATACGTGGTGGTTTTGCATGCAGCCATTGATGTTGGTTCAACCACATCACGCCATTTGCTCCCATCGACACCACGATATTTTCAATGCCTTTTTCGGCCAGTTGCGCGGCGGCAGCTTGGCATTGCTCAGGAGTGTGTAGTTCACGCCCCACAAATTGAGAAAGCTCTTCATCGTTTGGTTTAATCAACCAAGGCTTTGCGTCAAGACCCGCTTTGAGGGCATCACGACTGCTATCAAACAGCACTTTTTTACCCATGGAGTGCAGTTTTTCGATCCACGAAGTACATAATGCTGGGGAGATGCCCTGTGGCAAGCTACCAGCGAGCACAAAATAGTCGTGATCAGCGGCTAATCTCTCGAGAGTGCGTTCGAACTGCTCAATGGCAAGCGGCGTCACTTCAACTCCGGGGAAATTGATGTCGCTCACTTCGCCCGATTGCTCCACCAATTTCACGTTAATACGGGTTGCACCATCAACACGAACAAACTCATCAATTGCGGCCATTTGATCAAATAGCTGACAGAACAACTCTTGGTTATCACGGCCAAGAAATCCGGTCACAGTCACCTTTGCACCGAGATCGCTCAGTACTTTCGCAACATTAACCCCTTTACCTGCGGCGTGAAGTGAACCTTGTTTGACTAGGCTCACTGAGCCAACATTCAGCACATCCAAGCTACCTGTTAAATCAAGCGCTGGGTTGAGCGTGATAGTGACGACTTTATTTGTCATGACTTAATCCTCACCCTTCACCTAGACCAGAAGCAATCGCTTTACCGATCGACTCTAATGCTTGCTCGGCGTCTGGCCCCTCAGCTGAAAACTGAAGCTGGTGACCATGTTTTACGCCCAGCGCAATGACTTTCATCAGGCTTTTCGCATTGGCTGTTTTTCCGTCGCCATCTAAGTTAGACACTTTGATATTGGCTTCAAATTTCTTCGCTTCGGCCACCAACATCGCTCCTGGACGAGCGTGCAGACCATGTGCGTTTTTGATTTTGAATACCGCAACCTTGCTTGCTGCGCTCTCATTTGTTGCCGGAGCTTGCTCATTGTCATTGCTGAAGAAAGCCAATAATTGGGCAGCATTCGCATTGAGCAAGGTTTCTTGTTGTTGCTGAAGCACAAGCTGCGTGAGCTTATCTAGAATGTTTTGGTGAGCATTATTACAAGCGGCAATCGCGATCAAGGCTTTGACGTTGAGTTGATTGTATTCACACGCATTGGCGGTTGACACAAACGAAATGCCCGTGCGTTTGACCGCTTTGTCACTGCTGATTAACCACAATCCCTTGCCTAGGTGGGTTGGCTCTTTCGTGACCAGTTCGGCAACAAATTCATTGTCGGCACAGCCGGTATTGCGTAGCAAACCGCCAGCGACGGCGCTCATTTGTACCATATCACTGGCAGGGAAAAGCAGTTGGATCAACGAAGCATCAAAATCAGGCTCAAATTGCACTTCGCCATTGAGGAGTGCAATGACATCATTGGCACTGGATGCTTGTTTCAGTTTCTCTTCAACGCCATCGGCGGACAACACTTGCGTCAGTTGCTTCAGAATGCCCAAATGTTCATCGGATTTCGCTGCAATACCAATCGCGACATAAACGGTTGCGTCGTTACCCCAGTCAACGCCGTTGGGGAAGTGGTGAACAGCAACACCCGTTTGCTTAACCAGTTGACGTGTATCGGTTGTACCGTGTGGGATCGCGATACCATTACCAAGAAAGGTCGAATTCTGAGCTTCACGGTTAAGCATGCCATCGACATAACCTGCTTCGACGAACCCTTTGTTGGTTAGATCCGCTGCGATAGCTCGAATCGCTTCTTGCTTGTTCGTGGGTGATTGGCCCAAAGTAATATTGTTGGAATTGAGTTGCAGCATTTTGGCCTCTTTGCCTTACGGCTTAATTCGTTATCACTTTGAAGTATAGATTTCACCTAAGTGATAGTTTATTAATATGACTTATTCAAGCTGAATCGTTTCAGCTTTTTTCCCAAAAAAATTCAGCAAACCTATTTTTGACGAAAAATGGCGCTGTTCACTTACTCGCACTGCTCATTTTTTATAACACTCACATTTGGTGATCTTTACATCGATGAAGTGATGGTCAAATGTAGCCTTAGTTATCATTTTGTAATTTTGCTGAATCCTTTCAGCTTTTATACTGAATCGATTCAGCGTATAATTCAACTTCATCAAGGATCAAAAAATGAGTTCTATGATCCGACGCACAGAACAAGAGTGGTTGATATGACACTAGATGAGATAGCGAAGTTGGCGGGAGTCTCTAAAACCACCGCCAGTTATGTAATCAATGGCAAAGCGCAGAAGTACCGCATTAGTGAAAAAACCCAGCAGAAAGTGATGGCCGTGGTGGATGCTCATAATTACCGTCCCGATCACGCCGCTTCTGCTTTGCGAGCAGGAAATAGCCGTTCTTTTGGGCTCATCATCCCTGATCTTGAGAACACCAGTTACGCGCGTCTTGCTAAATTGTTAGAACAGAACTCTCGCCAAGCGGGTTACCAAATTCTCATCGCCTGTTCGGACGATGACCCGCATACCGAGATGTCGGTGGTGGATGCCTTGGTCTCACGCCGCATCGATGCGCTATTTGTCGCCAGCGCGATTCCTCACGCCAGTGAGTTTTATCTCAAGTTGCAACATTCAGGCACTCCGGTTATTGCGATTGACCGCCCGTTAGATGATGAATTTTTCGCCTGTGTGATCAGTGAAGATTTCAACGCCGCGTTTGAATTGACTCACTCTCTATTAACGCCGGAGATTAAAACCGTTGGTTTGGTCGGTGCATTACCAGAGCTTAATATTTCGCAAGAGCGCCAGTTGGGTTTTGAAGCCGCGTTAAGAGCGAAAACTGTGCACAGTGTTATCGGTTATGGCGCGCACTTTAATCGAGAAGAGGGCAAACGAGTGGTGAATGAATGGATCGCCAACAACAGCATGCCAGATGCGATCGTCGCGACTTCCTACACCCTGCTTGAAGGGATTTTAGACGTATTGTTTGAAAACCCAAGCTTGATGAATCGTGTGAAGTTATCGACATTTGGTGATAATCGTTTACTTGATTTCTTGCCGATTAAAATCAACTCGTTGCCGCAGCAATTTGAACTGATTGCCGACAGCGCACTCGCGTTAGCACTCAACGCTTCGGCAAAACGTTATCAAGCTGGGATCGAATTGGTGCCTCGTAAACTGAAAGTTCGTGAGACGCATTAGCCAAACATAACTTATTTGATGCTTATCGCACTGCAACAGCGATAACTGCTTAAGGCTTTATTGCTTCGGTTCTATCGAATTACGTAATAAAGCCTGCATTTATCGCAAACAATCTTCGTTAACATTCCAATAACATGAAGCATATTGCTAACTCCATGGA
>NZ_CAWNIB010000084.1:0-7033 GCF_963874405.1 Vibrio sp. V08_P9A1T1 | reverse complement strand
TCATCCATGTTTTGCAAAAACAAGTTATTCAACCTCATTAATATTCAAACTATCCAAACATAAGTTTAAATAACACGGATGATTATTTTTCCTTATCCCACCCAAAAGCAAACGTTTGGCATGAATAAATGTTAATCGAAACATTATATTGATAACTTTTACTAATCCAAATCATTAACATTACTCACATGTAGCACGCCATTTTCGTGATCAAAAATGGGTTTTTGACATATCATTCAATAAGCCAGAACGTTACATGATTTAGATCTAGTTTTCGAATGAGAAAATTATGCAAAATGCGCTCGACTTATTTCCTGTTCCCAAAAATGAGTAATACAATATGAACACAACAACTTCGTCGGCATCTGCCGTACAATCCTCTAGCAAGTGGACTTATAAAGATTTCACTTGGTGTCTTTCACTTTTTGGTACAGCCGTTGGTGCCGGTGTACTTTTCCTTCCAATTAAAGCTGGTGCGGGTGGTTTTTGGCCATTAGTAATGTTAGCCCTAATTGCCGCGCCAATGACTTGGTTCGCACATAAAGGCTTAGCTCGCTTTGTTCTTTCTTCAAAAAATGTTGATTCTGATATTACTGACACAGTAGAAGAGCATTTTGGTAAAACTGGCGCAAACCTTATTACGTTCGCATACTTTTTCGCCATCTACCCTATCGTTCTTATCTACGGCGTTGGTATCACAAACACCGTTGATTCCTTCCTTGTTAACCAAGTTGGCATGGAATCGATTCCTCGTTGGTTACTTTCTGGTGCGCTGATTGTGGCAATGACGGCTGGCGTAGTATTTGGTAAAGAGCTGATGCTAAAAGCAACGTCTGCCATGGTGTATCCATTGGTTTTCATTTTATTAGCACTTTCTTTCTACCTTATTCCAGAGTGGAACACCTCTATGATTGAAGTCGCACCTGATTGGTCTGCGATGCCAACCATCGTTTGGCTTGCAATTCCTATCATCGTGTTTTCATTCAACCACAGCCCAATAATTAGCCAGTTCTCTAAAGAGCAACGCCTACAACATGGTGACAACGCGGTTAAGAAAACCGATATGATCACTGGTGGCTCGGCCATGATGCTGATGGGTTTTGTGATGTTCTTCGTGTTCTCTGTTGTGCTGTCTCTGTCGCCAGAGCAACTCGCGTTAGCAAAAGAGCAAAACATTTCTGTGCTTTCTTACCTAGCAAACATCCATGAATCACCAATCATCTCTTACATGGGTCCTCTTGTTGCCTTTGCAGCGATTACCTCTAGCTACTTTGGTCACTTTTTAGGGGCACATGAAGGCCTAGTTGGTTTGATTAAATCTCGCTCAAATAGCTCAGTAAGCAAGATTGAAAAAATGTCACTGATCTTCATCGTGTTGACAACTTGGATCGTAACGATTGTAAACCCAAGCATCCTAGGCATGATTGAAACCATGGGCGCACCGATGATTGCTGGCATCTTGTTCCTGCTGCCTGTATTTGCAATGCACAAGATCCCTGCAATGGCGAAGTTCAAGACTTCAGCACCAGTACAGATTTTCACAACTATCTGTGGTCTTGCTGCTATTACTTCTGTAATCTACGGCGCTCTTTAATCTGGTGGTTATATCAACCGTCATGAATACTGCATACAGAACATAACTATAATAATGAGCCTCCCTCTTAGCTAGGGGGGCTTACTTTTGAGGTAATCGATATGATTAGTGTATTTGATATCTATAAAATCGGTGTTGGTCCTTCAAGCTCACACACAGTGGGACCAATGAAAGCGGGTAAAGAGTTTATTGATGATTTACGTTCAATGGGAAAATTGCGCGACATCACTAAAATCACCGTGGACGTTTATGGTTCATTATCACTGACAGGGAAAGGTCACCACACAGATATCGCTATCATCATGGGTCTTGCTGGTAATACCCCTGAGAAAGTTGATATCGATGCTATTCCAGGCTTTATCGCACGCGTTGAAGAAACCGAGCGTCTTCCCGTTGGTATGCACTGTCATACCGTATCGTTTCCTAAAGAAGGTGGAATGAATTTCCACAAAACGAATTTGTCCTTGCACGAAAACGGCATGCAGATCCATGCGTGGATCGATGATGAAGTCGTTTACTCAAAAACCTACTACTCTATCGGCGGTGGTTTTATCGTTGATGAAGAAAACTTTGGTAAAGAAAAAGAGAACCCTATTAAAGTTCCTTATGTCTTCACTAGTGCTGACGAGATGATGAACCAATGCAAAGAGAGTGGTCTTTCCATCAGTACGCTGGTTATGGCTAACGAAAAAGCACTGCATTCTGATGAAGAAGTTCGTACTTACTTTGCCAATATTTGGAAAACCATGCGCGAATGTATGGACCGCGGTATGAATACTGAAGGTATCTTACCAGGGCCTCTTCGTGTTCCACGCCGAGCAGCAGCACTTCGTCAACAGTTAATGACCTCAGAAAAAACCACTAATGATCCAATGGCGGTTGTTGACTGGGTAAACATGTACGCTTTTGCAGTGAACGAAGAAAATGCCGCGGGTGGGCGTGTGGTGACGGCACCTACTAATGGCGCATGCGGTATTATTCCTGCAGTGTTAGCCTATTACGATAAATTCATTCAGACCGTTACTGAAAAAGACTATATCCGTTACTTTGCCGCCTCTGGAGCTATCGGTGGGCTTTACAAACGTAACGCTTCTATTTCTGGTGCGGAAGTGGGTTGTCAAGGTGAAGTAGGTGTTGCATGTTCGATGGCAGCCGCGGGCCTTGCAGAACTGATGGGTGGAAGCCCTGAACAAGTTTGCATGGCCGCTGAAATTGCGATGGAACATAACTTGGGCTTAACCTGTGACCCTGTCGCGGGACAAGTACAAGTGCCTTGTATCGAGCGCAATGGTATTGCTGCCGTGAAAGCGATCAACGCAACGCGTATGGCGCTACGCCGCTCATCGGCGCCTCGTGTTTCGCTTGATAAAGTGATCGAAACCATGCTTGAGACAGGTAAAGATATGAACGCCAAATATCGTGAAACGTCCCAAGGTGGTTTAGCGATTAAAGTCGTTTGCTAACGAGCACCTATCTATTTAAAAACCTCGTTCATTAAAACTTAACGCCACTCGCTTAACCGCGAGTGGCGCATTTTACGACTTTACCTCACGATCCAGTGAGGAACTTAAAACTGACCGAGATATTCCCAGCTACTGTTGGTTGGATTGGGATCGGTTGGGTAAGGGAAATAACCGTACTTAGTCACTTTCAAGCGGTAGTAATGATAGCCGCCACGGAAAGCGTATTGATAAATATCGTTCACTTGACCACGCTGGCCATCACTGCCCCACACGCCCATCGCATCTTGTTGATACCACTCCAGTAACGAACGTTCAAAGCTTGCTAAATCACGATTTAATTCCGCAAGGTAAGCTTGAATGGTGCTGTCGCTGCCAAGGTAAACCCAATCTAGGTTTGACTCTCCGAGCACCGGGAAAGCTTCCCCCTCTCCTGGGCGTTTTTGGATAAAGTAATGGTTTTCACCATCGATTTGCCCAACAAACACCGCATTTTGCGCCTTATCCCAAGTGGTTGAGGTACGCTCATCCCATGTCAATAAGCGAGATACACCAAAGTAGCTTTGTACACGCGCTTCAATGCTCACACCAGCCGCTCTATTGAGCTTGATTGGGTTGAAAGCAAAGTTCACATAGCGATCTGCCGAACCTAGGTGTTTCCAACCTTGATTACTGGTTTGATCGGCCGGGAATGCGCCAGCATCTACCATACGCATTACAAAGTAATCATGCATGCCCGTTTCTGGGTTCGGGTAGACATACAATGCCCCTGCTCGGCGCTCCGCTTTCGTCACGCCATTGTTTAGAGCGCCACGCCCATAGTGTTCGGCCACAAAAGCATCAAACTCAGCGATCGTTGCAAAATCCGTGTTCAGCAGAGTTTCATTCTGTGCGAAGGTTGGTGTCATATCGACCACTTGGCTGTAACCGTACTCTTGGCCAATGATGATTGGGCCTTTGAGCTTATCCAGCGGCGGGTTCTGATCTGGCGTCATTCGAGTCAGTTCTGTTTCACCACCGCGATCCGAACAATGCAAACTCACTTGAGTTGGTACTCCATTCTCCATCGATAAGTTAACGTGGAACTTGTTACTTTCATTGCCAGCGTGGCGAGAGGCACTTAATCGAACTTGTTCGTGGATCCCATCTGCAAATTCAACATCTAACTGACACTGGCCCTGAACCTGGTAAGTAGGACGCAACACTTCATCGCCACGAATGGCATAGCGCCACGTTTGGCCATTTTTATGCATCACACCTGCAACCTGTTCACAGTGATTACCAACGACAAATCCAGCTCCATCGTGATCATTTCCAGACTTATTGAGTGTACATAGGCTCACTTCACCGACATCGGCCGTCGGTGTGTAAGTCACCGTTCCGCGACCATACTTGGAAAGCAGTTCATACTCGCCTTGCGCAGAGGTCATGTTCACGTTGATGTTCCATGTCACATCGCGTCCAACAGAACAACGGTCGGTACTGAGTTCAACCCCACCGACAAACTGCGATCTATCGCCATTGGCCGCTTGGAAAGTAAACTTACACAAACGTTGCTGCTCACCATCTATGCGTAATGTTTGCCAAATATCGCTATCGAGCTGTGCCTGAGTCAGGTTCGCCACCGCTTGCCAACCTTCCAACTGATAATCCCCTTGCTCTGGCTGTGGCAGCTCAAACACGTTGCCATAATTCGAGTAAATCAGAGGATAGATTTGGCTAGGGTTCTCATTCTGCGGATCATAAATCCCCAATAAAGTAACTACGGGTACGCCCACTTGCTGCGGTTTCGGTGTATCGGTTTCTACCGCTTCATAACGTTGAGTACTCTGATCCCACTGCACATAACCGCTTGGGCTGTTGCTATCAAGGTTAAAACCGTTGTTCATCCAACGCTGTGCTTTGCGCGACTGAGCCGGATGCTCCAAGGTAAAGCGGCTGATGGTGCCAACGTACTCTTGTTCACCGCCATTTTGCGCATCACGCAGGAAACGGAAAGCATCTTTAAACGGCGGTACAATATCGTCACCTTGCTGTTGGGTATAAACATCGCCTTTCCAGTGTAAGTTACCAATAAAGCGTTGGTGGAACGCATCCCACCCCCAGCCGGACTCCAGATCGTGAATTGAGGCCATGTACGGCCAATGACCTAAGCCATAGTTATGCCCAAGCTCATGAGACCACTCGTTACCTGTCGTCGCTTCCAGTGTCACGATGCCGCCGCCGCCACTGCCGCCATGCACGACGACTTGCGGCAAATCAGTGTCTTTTTTGGTGTAGATGCCCACATTGGTATGGGCAGTGATGTGGTTAAAACGTCGATTGTATTGCTGCGAATAACCCGCACTACTCACAATGCCGACGTTGGCGTTGTTAACACCTGTAGAGACCAACGCTTTACCGATCGCTTCACGCATATCGCCGCTGTGCCAACCACCCGTACTCGCACTCTTATCGGTGTACACCACACCATTTGGCATAGTGACAACAGGAAAATAGGCAGGAGTGTAGTCAGCCATCACCAATTTAGACGCGGGTATTTTTTGGAAATAATCCGCGGCCAAAGTTGGAAGATTTTGAATCATCGTATTGTGGTTACGCGGTTGAGTCAGCATGCCCATGTCGATATTTTGAATCACCAACTCAGGCGCACCACCAAACTGGATGTCTCCTTGGCTGAGCACACCTTCACGGCCTAAGTTGTCGGTCAAGCGCAGTGAGAGCTCCGGCTTCATCCAGTTCCATTGCAGCGGCAGTGACCAAGCGTGATGAGAGAACACCACCTTCATACGGCCATTCTCTGGCTGATCCGATGCGGCCAGAGCACTGGGCGGCAGCATCAAGGTGGTGTGCACTAATTCGCCATCGAGGAACACTTCGGCGCGGACTTGGTTAATCTCTTCCCCTTGTTGCGGGGTAAACAGCAGCATCGCTTCACGGTTCATGATCGCATCGAGATGACCTTGACCAGTTAACTCATTGCTATTCGGCGCGACTGATGTATGGGTTTGAGTAATGCCCAACCCACCCTCTAAACTGCCTTGCAAATGGTTCGGGGTTGGGATTTCATCGGCAAAACCGACTCGAGCATCTTGAGTAGTAAAGCGCACTACCTTGGGCTCAGCACAATCCACTGGATTACACGAGTTCAACACCATCTCATATGATGTGCCTGGCTTAAGGTCACCGATAAAAAAGCCCGCAGAAACCGAATCATAGCGGCGAACATCCTTCGCATCACTCAAATTGGTTAAGGTGAGCTGAGTCTTATCGGCTTCATTTTGCCCAAGCCAGTCAAATGACACACCGACATCAGACAGGCTCGAGACGGTTAACGAGGTAATCTCTGGCTTCACTAACGCACCACAATCAGAGGTTTCGGTACGATAGATGACATCACGTTGCCAAATATAGCTACCATCGGCGCGCTTAGACCCGTGTGCCGCAGGAATGTATTCGACAAAGCAGCCTTGCTCGTCCGATTCGTAAACACCAAATTCGCGGCTCATCAGATAAAAACCGCCGTCGTACACCATGAATTCCCAACTCTGATCGACAAAATCGATCACATTGCGATAAGGCGTATCATCGCCACTTTGATAAGGTATAAAGGGGAATTGCAGATCATTTTTGTAACTAAGCCGATAATCGAAGCCTTTATAGTGGATCCAACGCTCACCGTTGCGTTCAAACACCCCTTCTCCACGTTCGGCGGTCGCTTTAATCGATTCTAACCGCTCGACGATTTTTTCCCCGATCTGGATCAAGGTGAGCTCATTTTGCGCCCAAACGGGTGCGCTTCCCAGTAGCCCTGCTACCAGAAGCGTTAATGGTTTCTTATTCATCATTGGATTGCTCATTTTAGTTTATAGTGACGTGCCTGAATTTCAGCAGCAGCAACCCACGAAATCTGCGCTGGTTAAGCAACAATCGATTCCGGATATAGACAACTGGGTTACCGATTCATTATTAGTTACCT
>NZ_CAWNIB010000083.1:0-7041 GCF_963874405.1 Vibrio sp. V08_P9A1T1 | reverse complement strand
GCGTAGTAAAGAAGATACTGAAATCACCATTCAGAGAATAATGGATGCTGTTGTCGATCAGCTATTGAGACTAGGTTACGACAAAATGTCGTATACCACGTTGAGTCAGCAAACAGGGGTTTCACGAACGGGGATTAGCCACCATTTTCCAAAGAAAACCGATTTTACGGCCGCTTTAGATGGGCGGATTTTTAAGCTGTTTGTTGAGCATTTAGATTTTGAAAATGACCTTTCAAGCTTTTCAAATAGCTGGATAAATGCGCTGGAAAATGCACAATTTTTGGCTATTTTGCGTTTATTATTTCATCATGTTGTGACGACTGAAAATGCGGATGAATTTGCAGCAAATGGTGTTGATCGGTTATACAAAACGGTGGCTGTACAGTTTGGCAAAGAGAGCGCAAGGGAGCTTGAGTGGCTGATTGGTAAATCACTGATTAAAATGAGTCAATAATTTGGCACTTTGTGCAAGCTTGTATTGTCGACTTTAACACTAAAGCCAACTGAGAAGTTGGCTTTAGTGCTTTTTGTAGAGAGTTATAGAGAGATTGTGTCGATCAATCGTACAACGTTGGGATCGGTTGACGTTTATGCTGAGTTGCTGTGTAAATCGCGACAAGACGGTCAATCACGTGCTGTGAAACAGGCTTCCCTTCTAAAAAATCATCGATTTGGTCATAACTTAAGTTTAACGCATCTTCATCTGCTTTTTGTGGTGCGAGCTCTTCTAAATCCGCGGTGGGTGTTTTTTGAACCAATTGCTGTGGTGCGCCTAATTGAGCCGCTACCGCGCGCACTTGACGTTTACTCAAGCCAAAAAGTGGTGCTAAATCACACGCGCCATCACCAAATTTAGTATAAAAACCGGTGATGTTTTCTGCGGAATGATCCGTGCCGAGTACTAACGCACCAACAAAACCTGCAATTTCGTACTGCGCAACCATGCGAGCGCGCGCCTTTACATTTCCTTTCACGAAATCAATTTTGGCACTGTCAGTTGGAGTTAAGCTTGTGCCTTGTAGCGCATCAAGAGAGGCTGAGTGCAGGCCATCTACACCCGCTTTAATATTGACCGAAATTGAGTGTGTAGGTTGAATGAAGGAGAGAGCAAGCTGCGCTTCATCCTCATCTTTTTGTTCGCCATAGGGTAAACGAACGGCGATAAACTGATAGTCGTTAACGGCGTACTCTTGGTTGAGTTGTGTCACGGCGAGCTGGGCTAGACGGCCGCACGTTGTTGAGTCGACGCCACCACTGATGCCAAGCACTAAAGACTTACAACCAGATTCAACCAATTTGCGTTTAATAAACTCAACGCGCCGTTCAATTTCATAAACAGGGTCAATGGATGAGAGAACACGCATCTCATCACGGATCATTTGTTCCATTAGGGTTCCTTTTCCTGCAAGCAATATAAATCTTTGGTGTATCATACCGAAATCATCAGATTAGAAAACCGAGAAAATGGTTTTCAGACTTGAATAGGATTGCTATGACCAAAATTGCCGTCTTTGGGAGTGCTTTTAACCCTCCGAGCTTAGGACATAAAAGTGTGATTGAATCGCTAAGCCATTTCGATTTAATTCTGTTGGTACCGAGCATTTCACACGCTTGGGGTAAGCAGATGCTCAGTTATGAGATCCGTTGTGAACTTATTGATGCTTTTATTCATGATTTGCAGTCAGATAAGATACAACGCTCAATAGTCGAAGAGGAACTGCAACAGCCCGGGCAGAGTGTCACAACTTACGCTGTTTTGTCATTACTGCAAAAACAATCACCTGATGCTGACATTACTTTTGTAATGGGCCCGGATAATCTGTTCAATTTTGCGAAATTCTATAAAGCTCAAGATATCTTGCAACGCTGGTCAGTCATGGCCTGTCCTGAAAAAGTCGCGATTCGTAGTACTGATATTCGTCAGCGGTTAGCTGAAAATTTAGATATTACCGATTTAACGACTATCTCTGTTAGGAAAATCTTGCAGCAAAGAAAACTTTACTAGACAATCCACGCCCTTTTCGTGGTCGGAGCTGTTTGCATTCATGAAGTTAAATGTGGCTGTTTGTGCGTTAATCATGTTTTCGTCGCTGACGGAAGCTTGCGATCTCTATTCCGGTTCATTATTAACGCCAGAGTTAGAATTAACACTAGGTGCAGATAGTAGCCCAACAATGTTACCAGCATCGGGCGTCTGCTTTTCTATATTAGATAGTATGGGTTACGCATCGAAACAACTGCTGGCTTTAGGTTTATTTGAAGAATCTCCAGCCGACTCCTCTTACTGGGCCGATTGGTTTTTAAAAGCCGATTCGGATCCCCTGTTTACTCAGAAATTGGCCACAAGCTACATTGGCTTTGGAGTCTGGATACCCTCTGAATTGCTTGACGAGCAAAGTGATATGTCAACCGAAGAGTGGTTAATGAGTCACGGCTTACAGCTAAGTATCGGTTTTGGCGAGAAAAAAGCGGGTGAGCCGCGCATGCGTTTTGACTATCGTTGGCATGAAGATTTCGACAGCGTTGTCATGATGCAAATTGAAGTTCCCTTCTAACGTTTTCCCTCAGTAAACACACTCCCTCAGAAAACAAAA
Source organism: Vibrio sp. V08_P9A1T1 (assembly GCF_963874405.1). Taxonomy (NCBI): domain Bacteria; kingdom Pseudomonadati; phylum Pseudomonadota; class Gammaproteobacteria; order Vibrionales; family Vibrionaceae; genus Vibrio; species Vibrio sp. V08_P9A1T1. The sequence continues at coordinate 4,447 of NZ_CAWNIB010000083.1, read as the reverse complement.
AAGCCAACCGCAATATTCGCGATTGGCCTATGTAAATTGTGAACAAAGAGTATTCACTAACAACGTCAGTTGGCTAGGTGACCCTCGGCTTAAGAAGGGTCGATATAGTTATTGCAGCATACGTGCCAAGTTTTATAGCGCTTAGTTGCTATTGTTTCCTTGTTTTTTCAAACTTCCCCAAGAAAATTTTTGCAGGCTGCAAATGCAAACTGCAAAAACGACTCAGATTGCTAATGCCGCTAGGTTCAATCACATTCGCTCTGCTATCTTACTTTTATTTGATTACACATCTAACTAATTGGTTGTTTTTTAGTTAAATGTTCAAACTTATTTATTCGTTTTAAATCAGCACTCTATATCTATTATTGCTATTTTTTTGAATTTTTTGGTTGAATTTTCCATTTGTACTGTTAGTTTATATAGAGGTTTTTAATTAGAGCTCTAACTATTTATGTGGCAGGCAATGATTACAGCAGCACCTTGGGTTGCATACCCGGAAATTATGCAAACAAAGACAGAACAATGGACGTTTCGTACCCCCAATCAAGCCGACGGGCAGCGTGTACATGATTTGATTGGGCTATGTCCTCCCTTAGATGAAAACTCCTCATACTGTAATTTCCTACAAGCGATTCACTTTCAAGAGACTTGCATCTTAGCGGAAAGAAATGGCGAAACCGTGGGGTTTATTTCGGCCTATTTAAAGCCTGACAATTCTGATGAATTGTTTATTTGGCAAGTGGCCGTGCATCCAAATGCTCGTGGGCTAGGGCTTGCCTCACATTTGTTACATGAATTGCTCGCTCGTGACGTTATGGCTGATGTTCGTGTATTGGAAACGACTATCACGAAAAACAATCAAGGTTCATGGAGCCTCTTTAAGAAGTTTGATCGAGCACATGGCGAGCAAGGAGAGGTATCGACCTTTCTCGATCAAACTCGTCACTTTGAAGGTGAACATGATACCGAGTATTTGTACCGCATTCCGCTCAAACCTCGTTCTAACTTAACAGGATAACTATCATCGTTATGGACATTTTTAAAAAGAAAGAATCAAACGTGCAATCTTATGCCAATCACTTTCCCGTGGTTTTCTCTACGGCAAAAGGGAGCTGGCTATTTACCGATTCTGGTGATCGCTACTTAGATTTTTTGGCTGGAGCTGGTTCGTTAAATTATGGTCACAATAACGCCCTCTTTAAGCAGGCGCTATTGGAGTACATTGATAAAGACGGCATTACTCACGGCTTGGATATGCACTCCTCTGCCAAGGCTGAGTTCCTCGCGGTATTTGAAAGTCTCATTCTTGAACCAAGAAACCTCGACTACAAAGTGCAGTTTACTGGTCCAACTGGGACTAATGCTGTAGAGGCGGCAATGAAGCTGGCCAGAAAAGCTACGGGTAGAAGTAATATTGTGGCTTTCACTAACGGCTTTCATGGTTGCTCTTATGGCGCACTTGCCGCAACAGGAAATCAACATCATCGAGGCGGCGCTGGGCTTAGCTTAGGTGGCGTGACGCGGCTCCCTTATGATGGCTATGCCAATATTGATGGCCTGTCGCTATTTGAAAATATGCTGAATGATAACTCATCGGGTTTAGACAAACCGGCTGCGGTATTATTGGAGGTTGTCCAAGGCGAAGGTGGCTTAAATTGCGCGTCCAACGAGTGGTTGCAACGCTTAAGTCGTCTCTGTAAGAAAAACGACATTTTGCTTATCGTTGACGATATTCAAGCTGGTTGTGGACGTACGGGAACCTTTTTCAGTTTTGAGCCATCAGCAATAAAACCAGATATAGTGACGCTATCGAAATCGCTCAGTGGTTATGGGTTACCTATGGCGATTGTGCTGCTGAAACCTGAGTTAGATGTGTGGAAACCGGGAGAGCACAACGGAACCTTTCGCGGTAATAATCACGCCTTTGTAACCGCTACAAAAGCGCTGGAAACCTATTGGTCAAATGATGATTTTACCACTCATATCGCACATCGAGCCAAGCAAGTGACGCATGTCATTCAAACCACACTGCGTCGTTTCCCCACACTGTTTAACCGCCACAAAGGGCGTGGACTAATGCAAGGCATTGAATGCAGCAGTGGTGAGATCGCCCATAAAATTGCTCGTCGTTGTTTTCAACTAGGGATGGTGATTGAAACCGCAGGCCCAAATGACGAAGTAATTAAGTTTTTCTGCCCACTTACTATCACAGAAACCGAACTTGACCAAGGTTTAGATATTTTTGCACAAGCGGTAGAAGAGCTAGCCTCTCAGTTAATTAAAAAAGCATCTTAGGAATAAAAAATGATTGTTAGAACATTAGAAGAGTGTCGCCAAAGTGAGCGCCGGGTTGTTGCTCAAACTTGGGAAAGCGTTCGTATGCTGCTGAAAGATGACAATATGGGTTTTTCATTCCATGTTACGACCATTTTTAAAGGCGGCGAGACCCATATTCACTATCAAAACCATTTGGAATCCGTGTATTGCATGTCAGGTGAAGGGGAAATCGAAGTGATAGGAGGGAAAACTTACCCGATAAAGCCCGGCACTTTGTACATCCTTGATCAACATGACGAGCACTATTTAAGAGCTTATTCTGGTGCAGATATGGTTATGGCATGTGTTTTTAACCCGCCACTGACAGGAACTGAAACGCATGATGAAAAAGGTGTTTACCCAATCATTGAGTAATCACTCGCGACGATTCACTGCATTCAATTTAAAAGAAAAGGAGATCCCATGTCTTACACCGTAGAAAAAATCGGTGGAACATCAATGAGCGCTTTTGATGCTGTGCTCGACAATATTTTACTAAGGCCTCATCACCCTTATGATCGAGTGTTTGTGGTATCAGCGTATGCAACCATTACCGATGCCCTACTGGAATGCAAACGCACTGGCAAGCCCGGTATTTACCAGATGATCGCGAAACATGATACGCAATGGCAAGAAGCCATGTACCAACTTGAGCAACGTATGTTGCTGATTAATGAGCATTTGTTCGCCGATCCGATGAGTCGTATTCGCGCGGATAAATTTATTCGTTCGCGGATCTCAGAAGCAGTCAACTGCATTAATAATATTCTAGAAACGTGTCAATACGGGCAGTTTTCATTGCGTCAGTATTTGCCTCAGGTGAGAGAATTTTTATCTTCAATAGGCGAGGCTCATAGTGCCTATAACACCAGTTTGAAGCTAAAAACTCTTGGGATTAATGCATGCTTCATTGATCTCTCCGGGTGGAATAATGGGCAAGCAGGAAGCTTAGATGAGGTGATTTTGACTGCCTTCGAAGACATTGATGTAGCAACGCAATTGCCAATCGTGACTGGCTACGCCTACTGTAATGAAGGATTAATGAAAACCTATGATCGTGGCTATAGTGAAATGACCTTTAGCCGCATCGCCGCATTAACCAACGCAACGCAAGCGATCATCCATAAAGAGTATCACTTAAGCTCCGCAGACCCGAGAATTGTAGGCGCGGATAAGGTTAGCCCGATGGGATTGACGAACTTTGACGTAGCAGACCAACTGGCTAATTTAGGTATGGAAGCGATTCATCCGAATGCGGCAGCTGGGCTGCGTCAGCAGGGGATTGAACTCAGAATCAAAAATACGTTCGAACCAGAGCATAAAGGTACTCTCATTTCCAATGTTCATAAGCCTCAGAACAATAAGGTAGAGATTATTGCGGGCAAGGACAAAGTGTTCGCCTTGCATATTTTTGACCAAAGCATGGTCGGGAAAATTGATAATGCCAGTTATGAATTGATGGAAGTGATCGCCGAAGCTAAGGTACATCTCGTTGGTAAAGAGATGAATGCAAACTCGATGACGTATTACCTCAGTGGCAGCAGCGATAACTTAAACCACGTGTTGTACAAAATAGAGAAGCGCTACCCGAATGCATCCGTATCAGGAAAAATGGTCGCCCTCATTTCTGCAATCGGTGCATCAATGAACACCAACAACGCATTAACGCAAGGCATGCAAGCATTAGTTAACGCAAAAATTAGCCCTATTGCCGCTCACTCGTCGATGCGTAATGTCAATGTACAATTCGTCGTAGAAGACAACGATTACAATCGCGCGATTTGTGTTTTACATGATGTGTTGATTGCGAAACCGCTATCTTCAAGAAAGGCAGCCTAACAAAGATGAAGTAAGGTTACTTGAGTAACCTTACTTCATCTGAATTATTGAATAGGTGAAGATAACTCAATGTTGTCAGTTAGAATGACCTCTGGTGCTGTGAGTGAGTTAAAAAATCCAACATTTTTTGGCAGCTGATATATATTGTTCTTTATGACGGAAAATATAAATTTTTTTTCACCGTTAGTTAGCATATTTATTATATTATAATATTTGTTATTTGAACCATAGACTGACATATCTACATTTACAAAAGTGTTTAGTGCTATTAAAATGCCAGATACATATTTAC
>NZ_CAWNIB010000082.1:0-7068 GCF_963874405.1 Vibrio sp. V08_P9A1T1 | reverse complement strand
ACCGAAACCTTTAGTTTCGTTGAACCATTTTACTGTACCAGTAACTGTGTTAGCCATTTTTATACCCAAAATCAAAAAAAATTTTACAGCCGAATACGGCGCGGATAGCGTGGAAAAGTAGATTGCTATTGCGTACGACACGACGGGGGAGTTACAAGTAATCCAACGAGACGTATGTGTATACAAAGAACTGCTTTCTAGCTAGTGCAAAGTCTAGTTCAAACTTTTATCTTGTCAATCATAACTCGATAAAACTCGAAAAACTTTCTTAAAATTGTTAGGTTTTATGCTCTATGTTGCATTTTCTTATGATGAGGCTTGAAATTAACATTACTATTCTATTACCCATTGACATAGTTGAAGTTTTAGCCAGATTTAGTGGTCAGATGAGTTCGATGGTTGAAGCCGTTTATTACTGGCCAACGTTCATTGAGTGAGGAGAAGGGTTAGGTTTACTTTCCTATTTAATGGCTCTCTTTTTGGCTGAATGACTCTCCTCAAAACTGAGGCAGTTTTTCCCTATCAAATAGCATCTTCAAGTTGTTTTGGTGACAACTCGGAACGTTGCGCTGTACACATCACAAATTTGTACTTTCAATGAAATATTTACTCGGTTAAATATTTGTTACAAATAGTTCCATTTTGAAGTGTTTTTTTGGGTAATGCCGTGTCCCATCTAATTTTCGGGTTTTCTGTTGTTAACCACTGATTAACAATTATTTTATTCTAAGCCAATAAGGAAAAGCTGCTTATTTTTTGTACTTGAAATTCTTATTTAATGGAGGAAAATGTATGTAAACTGAGTTTTCGAAAATGAATGGATACTTTCTCATAAAAAGAGAGGTTTACAACATGAAACTAATACTGATTTTAATGGCGTCTGTCTCGGCGGGTGTGGCCTCTGCTGATCACTTTCATTCATTTTTGCTTGGGCTTTACATCGCGTCACTCGCAGTAGGCAGCTGTTACTGGTTTGCGTTTCGAAGTACTAAAGTGCCGGAGTTTGCCCTTTTTCTTCTCATCTGTGGGCTTCTTGCTAAATTGACAGTGACCATTATCGGTGTTGCGTGGGGGATATCGGCGCAATTGATCACATCGCCTTTTATCTTTGCTTTGTCGTATCTCTTCTTCTCTATTGTCGTGACATACCTCTGGTTCAGTTATCGAGATAAATTAACCTCTGCAATCTCTAAAACAACGGCGCATCACGCGTAGCGCACTTAATACATAGCGTATTTATGCGTAACTTACGCGTAAGATGGTTAATGTGATAGTGAACTAAATTATTTCTGTTAATGCAAAAGGGCTTCCTCACTGGGCCCTTTTGGTGCTTTTGCACTTTAGACTTTTGTCCAAGAGTGGCGCTCATCTTTTCGATATACACTGTTGGCAATGATTATTTATCTCCTGGACAAGGAAGTACTATGGGCATCGGATTATTTTGGGCAGAGAAAGTTATCTTAATGCTGGGCATTATTTTTATTGTGACGAGTATTGTGCGGTATGGTAAACGTAGCCATGATTGGAAAGGTGTCATCACGATGTTTTATCGTCGCATTCCCATGTCAATTGAGGAATATAAGTGGTACCGCTTGGGAGTGGCATTCATTGTTACCGCTATTGTGTTGCGGATTGTTGTACTGACCTTCTGGCCCTCACTATGAGGTTGAAATGAGCGAGCATTGTTGTTTGCTAACCGATGTTTCGCTTGAGTGTGTAGCCTTTTATAACCCCTAAAACTTTTTAATTAATTTTTTGCGCAACTCGCATCTACGCGAGGTTTAGGTATACACTCTATTTATCGAATTAATAAATAGAAGGTGATTACATGTCTTTCCCCGTACTCATCTGTGATGACTCGGCACTGGCTCGGAAGCAGATGGCTCGTTCACTTCCCGCCTCTCTAAACGCCGATATTACTTTCGCAATCCATGGTTTAGATGGCATCAAAAATCTTGAAGAGCATGATTTTAAATTAATGTTCCTCGATTTAACTATGCCTGAACTGGACGGCTACGGAACGCTAGAAGAGATGCAACGCAGAGGGATGACAACGCCTGTTGTTGTTGTTTCTGGTGATATACAGCCGAAAGCGAAAGAGCGAGTATTGGCGTTAGGGGCGCGTGCTTTTATTCAAAAGCCGATTGATAAGGACGTGTTAAATAGCGTACTACGAGAGTTAGTCGAACCGCCAACACAGCCTCGTATCGTTACGCCTATCTCTGTTGAACTACCTATCTTAAAACGTCGTGACATCTATATGGAAGTTGCGAACGTTTCGATTGGTCGAGCAGCTGATGCTCTGGCGCGACACTTTGATGTATTTGTTCATTTACCGCTACCAAACGTCAATATTTTTGAAGTGAGTGAGCTACATATGGCACTTCGTGACTTGGCGGAAAATGATCAAGTTTCTGGTGTATGTCAAGGCTTTAGCGGTGAAGGCATTGCAGGTGAAGCACTGGTGCTCTTGAGTGATTCCAGTGTTTCTGACCTGAAAAAATTAATGAAAGTGCCAGCAGACAGTGAAGAGCTTGAAGAATTAGAACTGTTAATGGATGTATCAAACATATTAGTTGGTTCTTTTCTGAATGGATTAGGCGAGCAATCGGAGGTGCGTTTTTTTCAAAGCTCTCCAGTATTGCTTGGGCAACACATCTCCATTGACTCTGTGATCAATTCAACCGCTGGATCATTTAAAAAAACGATGACGTTTGAAGTGAGCTACAACATTGATCAAACGACGATCCGCTGTGACTTGCTCTTTATGTTTGTCGATGAGTCTCTTCCGTTGCTAGACAGTAAATTAGCGTACTTGATGGAGGATTTTTAACGATGAATCTCCCTGCAGAATTTGAACAGTTCCACTGGATGGTGGATATGGTGCAGAATGTCGATATGGGGCTGATCGTGATTAATCGTGATTACGAAGTGCAAGTGTGGAATGGATTCATGACACACCACAGCGGTATTCAAGGGCACGATGCGATTGGTAAAACCATTTTTGAACTGTTTCCTGAAATCCCCCAAGAGTGGTTTAAGCTCAAAACTAAACCTGTGTATGACTTAGGTTGTCGTAGTTTTATTACTTGGCAGCAGCGCCCATATCTCTTCAAATGTCGTAATGTTCGCCCTGTCACTCAGCAAGCCGATTATATGTACCAAAGCATTACTTTAAACCCGATGCGAACCACGACGGGGAAAATTAACTCATTGTTTTTATCAATACAGGATGCCACATCTGAAGCGTTAGCCTCTTTACAAATACGTTGATAGAATCAGGGTGTTGATGATTTCGAAGCCTCCTTTTAGTGTTTCATCAAGGAGGCTTCATATTATCGATGGGTTTAATTAATCAAGCGTTACAAGCTCATTTCCGCAACGTTGATTGTTTGCAAAGGCACGAATGTTATCCAAAGTTGTCTGAGCGATATTGTGTAGTGCATCTTCAGTCAAAAAGGCTTGATGTCCCGTAAATAGTACATTGTGGCAAGCCGATAGGCGTCTGAATACATCATCGACAATCACATCATTCGACTTATCTTGGAAGAAAAGATCCTTTTCATTGTCGTAAACATCTAAACCAAGAGCGCCGATACGACCTTGTTTCAGTGCTTCAATTGCTGCAACTGAGTCGAGTAATTCACCTCGGCTGGTGTTTACAATCATGACGCCATCTTTCATTTGGGAAAATGCGTGGCTGTTGAGTAAATGGTAGTTCTCTGGCGACATTGGGCAGTGAAGCGTAATCACATCACTTTGTTGGTAGATTTCCTCAAGGCTGCAGTAAGTTGCACCGAGTTCAATCGCCAAAGGGTTCTGATAAGGGTCGAAGCACAGTACCTTCATTCCCAACCCTTTCAAAATACGCATTGTGGCAATACCAATTTTTCCTGTGCCAACAACTCCCGCGGTTTTACCGAAGAAGTTAAACCCGACCAACCCCTCTAATGAGAAGTTAGCGTCTCGGGTACGTTGGTACGCCTTGTGAAAGCGGCGATTCAAACACATCATCATTCCTACCGTGTGCTCTGCCACCGATTCTGGTGAATATGCAGGCACTCGCACCACTTGAATACCCAGCTCTTTTGCGGCATCGAGATCGACTTTATCAAATCCGGCACAGCGCATTGCGATAAGCCTCGTCCCATTTTCATACAATTGGCTCAATACTGGGCGACTTAAGTCGTCATTCACAAAGGCACACACCACAGTGCATCCTTGGGCCATTTTAGCTGTGGCTGGGGTGAGTCGAAAATCGTGAAAGTGCAGCGAGAAGATCTTTGTATCACTGACCTCTGAGAAAGAACTCGCGTCATAAGATTTTGCGCTGAAAAATGCAATGTTGATCATGTTCTCTTCCTAATTAGACTTATAATTTTCACTATAAATACGCCTAATATCACAGAAAATAAACCACAAAATAACTATGTCTTTGGGATGGTAGGAGTTGCGGGGGGATGTCACTAAAATCGAAAACGGACGGATTAATGATAAAAATTCACCACAATCTGTAAAAATCGCCGATAGAAATGTCTGAGTCACCTCTTCTGTGAATGTGATTTCTCTCACATTTTCGGCGCAATGCTGAACAAGGTAACGTTTGCTTATTGTATGAAAGCTTTCGCTAAAATGATGCGTTCTTTAATAACGTATTGAAAAATAAAAATTTACACGATGAGTATTTGAGAGAGATGAACTTGAGAAGTGTCGGATATGAAAGTTTCGAGATAGTACCACAAAAAAAATGCAAATATCAGACTTGCCGATAAGAAATCCGGGCCTATAATGCTGAAAACCGGAGCGTCTGCCAACGCTCCGGTTTTTTTGTGTCCAAAATGTACTGACGTCTGCCAACGAAGGTACTACGCACTCTGCAAAAGAGACACAAATGGTCAATTAATCAAGGAATTACATAATGCGTATCGAACAAGAACTTAAGTTAGGTTTTAAAGATGTCCTGTTTCGCCCTAAGCGTTCAACACTAAAAAGCCGTTCTCAAGTAAATTTAACCCGCGATTTTACATTCAAGCATAGTGGGCGTCAATGGTCCGGCGTGCCTGTTATTGCGGCGAATATGGACTCGGTAGGCAGTTTTGCTATGGCGAAGTCACTTGCTGAACATGATGTAATGACAGCGGTTCATAAACATTACTCAGTAGCTGATTGGGCTGAGTTTGTTAAAAACGCCGATACATCAACACTTAAGCATGTGATGGTTTCTACAGGTACATCTGATGCTGATTTTCAAAAAACCAAAGACATCATGGCGCTTAGTGACGATCTGATTTTCATCTGTGTTGATATTGCTAACGGCTACTCTGAGCACTTGGTCGATTACGTACAACGCGTGCGTGCACAATTTCCAGATAAAGTGATCTCGGCAGGTAACGTTGTCACCGGTGACATGTGTGAAGAGCTCATCCTTGCGGGTGCGGATATCGTAAAAGTTGGTATCGGCCCAGGTTCGGTTTGTACCACGCGCGTGAAAACAGGTGTTGGTTATCCTCAGCTTTCAGCCATTATTGAATGTGCCGATGCGGCGCACGGATTAGGCGGGTGTATCATTGGTGATGGTGGCTGTACATGCGCAGGTGACGTTTCTAAAGCCTTTGGTGGTGGCGCTGATTTTGTCATGCTTGGTGGCATGCTTGCAGGCCATGAAGAATCTGGCGGCGAAGTGTTTGAAAAAGATGGCGTGAGCTACATGAAGTTCTACGGCATGTCGTCACAGTCTGCAATGGCGAAGCACTCTGGCGGCGTTGCAAAATACCGCGCAGCGGAAGGCAAAACTGTATTGCTACCTTTCCGTGGCAGCGTTCACGACACCATCTCTGACATTCTTGGCGGTGTGCGTTCAACTTGTACTTATGTCGGTGCAGCTAAGTTAAAAGAGTTAACTAAGCGCACCACATTTATCCGCGTACAAGAGCAAGAAAATAACGTGTTTGGCCGCGAGTAAATCAATAGTTTTAACAACCATAATTAATCAGAGCCGCTTTTGCGGCTCTGATTAATTATGCCCCTCACTACGAAGAGTGTATTGCGCTGTTAAAAAGGAAATAATTGCCTAGCAAGAAAAAAGCCGCCAAAAATAGGCGGCTAAAAGTGTGCAAGCAAAGGTGTTGTTTAAGTCGAACCTGTCTTTCGCTACAAACAGTAGACTGAAAAGGTGCGGTGCTCAACCCTGTCGTTCATGAAATGAGATGTGAAACAAGGTGAATATGTAATTATTGCATGTATAACTTGCATGGGTTCATTAGATATTCAGCTAGAACCACTTGGGGTCCCTGAGGTCAAGGCTTGGCGAGTGTAGGTAGTAGACGGTTTATAATAGATTATGCGGTTTTAAAATGTCAGCCAGCACTGAAATGGTTTTGGTACTGGCTGAGTTTTATCTAGATGTTGGTATCTTCAATTACGTCAAATAACCGTTCCACTCTTTGCTGTATGAGCATTGGGTACAACGTCTTTATTTAACCAATGGCTGATTACTTGCTGTAACGCATTTAATGACGTCGGTTTCTCTAAACGACCGTCCATCAGCTTGCTAATCATTTCTAGCTCACGTTCGCCAGATTCACCTGACAGCGCAATGATCGGAACCTGCGGAGAATGCGCCTTAATGATTTGGCTGGCTTCAAAACCATTCATAACTGGCATTTGAATATCCATCAAGATCAAATCGATGGAATTCGCTTTAAAGATTTCTACTGCATTTTCACCGTTGTTTGCCTGCAAGTTGTTAACACCAAGTTGGTTCAGATACATTTGAACTAGTGAGCGTTGTACTTCTTTATCGTCAACGATGAGCACCGTGGGGGCTTTGTTATTGATTAGAAATGGCTTATCGATTGGTTGTATATTGTCAACGGTTCTTTGCTCGGTATTAGGTTTAGGTTGTTGCCAACTTTTGAAATCAGGAGTACGAAGCGAGTCGGCTTGGGGGGCATTGGGTACCATAGGAAAGTATAAGTGGAATTCCGTAAACTCCCCCAGTTTCGATTTGCATTCAACTCGGCCGCCAAAAGAGCGCATGACACGCTGGCAATAGCCGAGCCCCAGACC
>NZ_CAWNIB010000081.1:0-7150 GCF_963874405.1 Vibrio sp. V08_P9A1T1 | reverse complement strand
CATATGAGCAGGATGAAGTTGGTTGTCATCGGTAATGGCATGGTTGGCCATCGCTATATCGAAGATTTGGTCGAAAAAATGGAGGCATCGGCTGTTGATGTCACGGTTTTTTGTGAGGAACCGCGTGTTGCCTACGATCGCGTCCATCTTTCTTCCTACTTTTCACACCATACCGCTGAAGAGCTTTCGCTTGTTAAGCCGGGTTTCTATCAAAAGCATGCGATTAATGTCTTGATGGGCGAGCGGGCGGTTAACATTAACCGCGAAAAGCGCGTGGTCTATTCAAATACTGGCCGTGAAGTGAGCTATGACAAATTAGTCTTGGCGACGGGCTCTTATCCCTTTGTACCGCCGATCAAAGGCAATGAAAGTAAAGACTGCTTTGTCTATCGCACCATTGAAGATCTAAAGGCCATCGAAACGTGCGCGAAAAAGAGCAAAAGTGGCGTAGTGATAGGCGGTGGTTTACTTGGCCTTGAAGCGGCTGGCGCGCTGAAAGCGTTGGGCGTACAAACCCATGTGATTGAGTTTGCTCCGGTATTAATGGCTGAGCAACTTGACTTGCAAGGCGGTTTACAACTGCGTAATAAAATTGAGCGGATGGGGGTGCACGTTCACACTAGCAAAAATACGCTAGAGATCGTTGCTCAAGGCGAGACCGCTCGTAATACCATGAAGTTTGCCGACGGTTCGGATTTGGAAGTTGACTTCATCGTATTTTCCGCAGGGATACGTCCTCAGGACAAATTAGCTCGTGAAATGGGTCTAGACATCGCGCCGCGTGGTGGGGTTGCCATTAACGATCACTGCCAAACATCCGATCCTGATATTTATGCGATTGGCGAATGTGCTTCTTGGAATCAAACTTTTTTCGGTCTGGTCGCTCCTGGTTACAAAATGGCAACGGTTGCGGTTGATCATCTTGTGGGCAATGAGAGCCAATTTAGTGGTGCAGACATGAGCGCCAAGCTCAAACTGCTGGGTGTGAAGGTGGGATCGATTGGCGATGCCAATGGACGAACTCCGGGTTGTAAAAGCTACGTCTATCAAAATGAAGAAGATGAAGTTTATAAGCGCATTATCGTTTCTGAAGATGGTAAAAAACTGCTTGGTGCAGTTTTAGTCGGCGACACGTCAGATTACGGCGATTTACTGCAACTCAAACTCAATCATATTGAGCTGCCCAAACACCCAGACACCTTGATTCTACCTGCGCATGCTGGCGCTGAAAAACCGGCATTAGGCGCGGATGCACTACCTGATACTGCGGTGATCTGCTCTTGTTTTGATGTGACTAAAGCGAAAATTGCCCAAGCCGTGGCCGATGGTCATCATACGCTCGGCGCGATTAAAGCGGTGACAGGGGCCGGAACAGGTTGTGGTGGTTGCGTGCCTTTAGTGACGTCGGTTCTGAATGCTGAATTGGCTAAATCGGGTGTGGAAGTCAAAAACGACATTTGTGAGCACTTTGCGTATTCACGCCAAGAGCTGTTCCATTTGATCCGCATTAACGGTATCAAACGTTTTGATGAGATGTTGGCAAAACATGGACGCGGTTATGGGTGCGAAGTCTGTAAGCCAACAATTGGTTCGATTCTGGCCTCGTGTTGGGGGGATCATGTGCTCTCGCCATCGTTGGTCAGTTTGCAAGACACCAATGATAACTTCTTGGGCAACATGCAAAAAGACGGTACTTATTCGGTGATCCCACGCATGGCGGGTGGTGAAGTCACACCACAAGCGCTTGCGGTGCTGGCGAATGTCGCTCAAGAATACAAACTTTACGCCAAAGTGACGGGCGCGCAGCGCATTGGTCTGTTTGGTGCCCAAAAAGACGATTTACCTGAGATTTGGCGCAAACTGATTGATGCTGGATACGAGACAGGCCAAGCCTATGCCAAAGCTCTGCGCATGGCAAAAACGTGTGTCGGTAGTACGTGGTGTCGTTTTGGTGTGCAAGACAGCGTCGGTTTGGGTGTGTTGATTGAAAACCGCTACAAAGGTATCCGTACACCACACAAGATGAAGTTTGGTGTCTCAGGTTGCACCCGCGAATGTGCCGAAGCGCAAGGCAAAGATTTAGGCCTGATTGCGACCGATGCGGGTTGGAATATGTATGTCTGCGGTAATGGTGGTATGAAGCCTCGACATGCCGATCTGCTGGCCTCTGATTTAGATGAAGCAACACTACTGAAATACATCGACCGTTTCATGATGTTCTACATTCGCACAGCCGATAAATTACAACGCACCTCAGTGTGGCTAGACAACCTAGAAGGTGGCGTTGATTACCTGCGTGAAGTGATTGTGGACGATAAGTTGGGCATTAACGATCAACTCGAAGCAGATGTGGCAAAGCTTATTGCTGATTATCGCTGTGAATGGACAGAAACGCTTAATCATCCTGAGCAATTAACTCGTTTTACTCACTTCATTAATTCTGATTTACGCGATGAGAACGTCGTGTTCGTCAGCGCTCGTGAGCAGCACCGTCCTGCGACTTATAGCGAAAAACACCCAGAAGCGAAAGGCGATATATTCCACATTGCGCTTGCTGATTCAGCAATCTCTACCCCTGTTTTGGAGAAATAACTATGGCCAATAACACAGTATTTCAAGCCATCTGTGGCATTAATGACATTGTTCCCGGAACGGGTGTGTGTGCACTGGTGAATGGTGAGCAAGTGGCTCTCTTCCGTCCGACTGAGGCGCAAGAAGTGATGGCGATAAGCAATATGGATCCCTTTGCTCGAGCCAATGTGTTGTCACGCGGTTTTATTTGCCAACATCAAGAGCAGTTCTGGGTAGCAAGCCCGCTTAAAAAGCAGCGTTTCAATCTCATAACAGGCCAATGTATGGAAGATGAACGCTTTAGCGTGAAAGCTTATGCTGTGCGAGTCACCGACGGCGTGGTCGAAGTCGCGGCTTAACAGCCGCTTTTGAGACGATGAGATTCAATAGCAAAAAGGTTCCTTGTTCATCGAGTTCTCTTGGTGAAGCATCGATGGCTGGGAGCCTTTATCTATTCAATTTCCCTTTTTAATTTTAACTTTGGTGATAATAAGGACCATTATGTCTTATGTAAAACCTGCCGATTTTGTGCAAACAATGATTGACGCTGGCGAAAGCAAAATCTTCATGTCAACGCGCGATACCCTGATTCGCGGCATTATGGCGGGGGCAATTCTTGCTATCGCTGTCGCTGTGGCTATTACTGCGGCTGTGCAAACCGGAGTGCCTATTGTTGGCGCACTGGTCTTCCCTGTGGGGTTTTGTATTTTGAACCTAATGGGCTTTGATTTATTAACGGGTGTTTTTGCTTTAGCGCCTTTAGCTTTGTTTGAAAAACGCGCCGGAGTAACCAAAGCGGGCGTTCTACGGAATTGGGGCTTGGTTGGGCTAGGTAACTTAATCGGTGCCGTTGCCGTCGCCTTTTTAGTGGCGCTAACCTTCACCATGAATTTCAGTATCGAGCCGAGCTCGGTTGGGCAAGCGTTTATCAAAGCGTCTACTGCTCGCACTCTTGGCTTTGCCGAACACGGTATTAATGGCTGGATCACCGTGTTTGTGAAAGGCATCTTGTGTAACTGGATGGTGTGTCTAGGTGTGGTGGGCGCAATGACCTCAACTTCGGTCAGCGGCAAAGTGGTCGCGATGTGGCTACCTATTTTTATTTTCTTCGGTTTGGTTTTTGAACACGCCGTAGTGAACATGTACCTGTTCCCACTTGGCATGATGTTGGGCGCTAAATTCACCATCGTCGATTGGTTGGTGTGGAACCAAATTCCGGCCACATTGGGTAACTTAGTGGGCGGCTTGTTATTTACCGGGTTAAGCCTTTACATGACTCACGGTAAAACCTTGCCACAACGCAACCTTGGCTAACCATTGTTAAGTGAGGTTTAACCTCGCTTAATGACGATATCCTTTTGTCGATAAGGTAGAGAGTAATCATGGTAAGCAGTGTAACGAGTCGCGGTTTTGTCTCTTTAGTAGGCGCAGGGCCAGGCGATCCCGATCTACTGACGGTTAAGGGGCTACGCGTGATCAGCCAAGCGCAAGTGGTGGTGTATGATCGTTTAGTTTCGCAAGCGATTTTAGATCTGGCGCCAAGCAGCGCGGAGATGATCTACGTTGGCAAACAGTTGGATTTTCATTGTGTGCCGCAAGATCAGATCAACCAAATTCTGGTCGATAAAGCCAAAGAAGGTAAAAAAGTTGTCCGTTTGAAAGGCGGCGATTCCTTTATTTTTGGCCGAGGTGGTGAAGAGCTCGAAACGCTGGCTGAACATCATATCGCTTATGAAGTGGTTCCGGGGATCACGGCAGCAGCAGGCTGCACGGCTTACGCGGGGATTCCGCTGACGCACCGTGATCACGCGCAAAGTGTGCAGTTCATTACGGGTCACTTACAAAAAGAAGGTAAAGCGATCAATTGGCGATGTTTAGCGCAAGATAATCAAACCTTGGTTTTTTATATGGGGTTAAAGCAGTGCCCGAATATCACACGAAACTTGTTGGATGCTGGCCTGAGCGCAGAAACGCCTTGCGCGATTATCGAACGCGGCACTACAGATAAACAGAGAGTATTGACGGGCTCGCTTGACGATTTACCCCTTTTAGCGCAACAAGCACAAAGCCCAGCCTTGATTGTGGTCGGCAGTGTGACTCGCTTGCACGACAAATTGAAGTGGTTTGGCGTATACTAGGCGCAATTTGCAAAGCAGCGGCGAACAGGCCGCTGTTTTTGTTTCTATTTGAGAAGAGAGCTCATGGAAAAAGTTGCCATTCTTGTCGACGTTCAAAACGTCTATTACACCTGTAAAGAGAAGTACCGCCAGCATTTTGATTACAACCAATTTTGGTATGTAGCCACTCAAGGGCGAGAGGTGATTAAAGCCAATGCCTATGCGATTGCTAGCCAAGATCCTAAGCAGCGCCAGTTCCACCATATTTTGCGCGGTATTGGTTTTGAGGTTCAGCTTAAGCCCTTCATTCAGCG
Organism: Vibrio sp. V08_P9A1T1; assembly: GCF_963874405.1. Classification (NCBI taxonomy): domain Bacteria; kingdom Pseudomonadati; phylum Pseudomonadota; class Gammaproteobacteria; order Vibrionales; family Vibrionaceae; genus Vibrio; species Vibrio sp. V08_P9A1T1. Next base: position 2,148 of record NZ_CAWNIB010000081.1, on the reverse strand, counting down.
TCGTGATGGCAGTGCAAAAGGGGATTGGGATGTCGGTATTACTCTCGATGCGATTGAGCTGGCAGAGCAAGCGGATGTGATTGTTCTGGTATCAGGAGATGGTGATTTCGAGCTATTGGTCGAACGGATTAAACAGCGTTTTAACAAAAAAGTAGAAGTGTACGGAGTACCAAGGCTGACGGCTCAAAGCCTTATTGATGTCGCCAGCCAGTTTGTTCCAATCGAGCAAGACTTACTGTTGTAGCTCACCTTCAGCAGGCACAATCTCACTATGTTGAGTATCTACCGTGCCGGTTGAAGCGGCTTGTTCTGCGTCTAATTTTTCACGTTCAGCTTTTGAAATATAACGAGGTTTATTGCTGCCGTGCAGCTTGGCATGCTTCTTTTTAAGATGCTTTTGCAGTGTTTGGTTAATTTTCTTTTTGCGGTTCATAGTCGTCTGCTCTTTGACACAAAGTCTTGGGTACATGAGGAACAAGGTGGCGCAGGATACTTGTTTTTATCTGCGATCTCAATGGGAGTTATTGGCAATGGAAAAAATGCATAGCGATCTTTTAACGGGAGAGCAGCTCAGTGAGTTTCGCACCGTAGAGGCGATGGTGAACATTTATTGTCAGCGCCATCATCGCTGTCAATCTGGCCTCTGTACGTGTTGCAAAACCTTGTTGGAATATGCGCAAGTACGTTTAGATCGCTGTCCTTATGGCCAACATAAACCCACCTGTAACCGTTGCCCAATTCATTGCTATAAGCCTGAGCCGAAAGAACAAATGAGATTGGTGATGCGTTACGCAGGGCCAAGAATGTTGCTCTCTCACCCTATATTGGCGATCCGCCATCTACTGCATGAAAAACGTGCACTACCAGAAAAACCAAAGGCGCATGCATCAAATCGCCATCAACGATTGAACCGTGCGCCTTGCGATAAAATATGATCCGCTTTGCTGCGACTTATTTCCCCGCCACCCACTGGCGTTTGGTTTTGAGGCTTGAAGCCAACATATAAATACAAGTCGCCAGTAAAGCAATAAAGAGATAACCCATTAAGCCTTGCGATCTTTGCATAAACCAATCAGCGATCACGGGGCCAACCACAGAGCCGATACTGTAGCTAAACAGCATAACTTGTGTCGCTGAGACAATGTAATTGGCATCGAGCTTATCACAACCTAAGTTGATGGCGATTGGGTACAGGGCAAACGTCGCCATGCCTAAAAAAAACAAGCTGGCAGCTAATATCATCATCGTTGAATCGAACAAGGTTATGGTAATCGCCGCAGAGCCAATCAAGCAAAACAGTGCCATTAATAGTGTTCGGCCCAAAAACTTTGATAGCCAAGGCACCATAGGTTGCACCGCCATGCCACCCAAAACTACAAGCGCCATTAAGCTGCCAATATCGGTATGGCTGATACCGCGTTGTTCCAATTCAACAGGCATTAGACCGTAGATAGCCCCCAAAGTGAGCCCTGAAACTCCGCAACCGAGCAAGGCGGCATGGTTTAGTTTGAGTACCTGTTTCAGTGATAGGCTGACGGCATGCTGAGTTGACGGTTGGTCGGATTCGCCATAAATCAGCACCACACTGGCGATTAATAGTAAGGTAATGATGGCAATGAAAGGCACGCCGCCTGATACGCCTAAATAACCAATCCCTAATTGGCCCAATGCCGTGCCGCCGTAAAGCGCCGCCATATAAATACCAAGGCGTTTTGCTCGGCCTTTTTCATCACCATGTAATAGCCAAGACTCGACGACTACAAAGACACCAGCCACCGCAATACCAGCAACAAAACGTGCCACTAACCAAGCACTGGCATAGTGCAGAGCAGGTAAGGCAAAAATGGTTAACATGAGTAGCGCTAAGCACCATACAAAAGCGTTTCGGTGGCCAACGCGGTTGACAACAGGTTCAACGACTAATGCGCCGATCAATAAGCCAGCGTAAAAGGCACTGGCAAGCCAGCTTGCCAATGAGCTTTCAAGCCCGTAGTGCGGCAACATCAATGGGATCAGGCTCATTAAATAGCCTGAGGCAATCGCATAAAGCGATAGCGCAATGACCGGAACGGAAATGCGAGGTGAAGACGCGTTCACAGTGATGTTGTCCATTGACTTTGCCTCAAAACCAGAATTGATGGGATATTT
>NZ_CAWNIB010000080.1:0-7188 GCF_963874405.1 Vibrio sp. V08_P9A1T1 | reverse complement strand
GTTCAGGCCTTTGCAATCGTTGTTTTACCGACTCACGGCTGATCATATTGTTGACTGAAAAATGCTTACCGACATCACGGAAAAAATCGATGACATTAATATCTCTCATCCATTCTGCGTTGTTGACGATAGTCATGGGTTTGCTTAAATGAGGAGCTAGCAACTGCTCGATTTGAGTAGTGAGATCTTTGACCCAACTGGCTACCGTTTCTTCAGTATTCAAACTGCGCTCTACAGCTTTGAAACTTGGGTCGCCAATCATGCCCGTTGCACCACCAATAAGCGCTAATGCTTGATGTCCGGCATCTTGAAAACGCTTGAGCATAATTAGAGGAACTAAGTGCCCAATATGAAGGCTGCCAGCGGTAGGATCGAAACCGCAGTAAACTGTTTGTGGCTGGTTCAGTTGTTGCTGTATTTGGTCTAAATCACTGGCTTGAGCAATTAATCCGCGCGTTTGTAGTTCCTGAATGAATGTCATCTATCACGTCTTCTCTGTAATGAATAATGTGATGTACAGATTACGAATAGAACCTTATGCGAGATATATCCTTAAAGGGATAATGAGTTCATTTAGTGGGTAATAATATGGTTGAGGAAGATTTGAAACAGTTCACTGAGTGACGATACCCTCAGTTGAGCATAGATACGCTTTCGGTGGTTTTTTACCGTTCCTTCCGTAATGTCCAACTGTTTTGCTATTTCTTTGGTATCAAGTCCTTGCAATATTAAACGGGCTATTTGTTTCTCTCTAGTTGAAAGTAAATCTTTGCCAAAAGAGTGCAGGCCATCTTCTATGAACTTTCGTTTTTTTACTGAGTAGGATTCCGGAGAAAAGACAGGTTCCGCAAGAAGGAATTCAGTTTGCTTCCAGTGTTGTTGACATAGTGATTGAATGACTGAGAAGTATGATTTTAACGTTTTTACATTTAATGGCGAAAATAAATTGTCTTCATGGGTGCCGCCTAAATAGATAAGGACCCAGCGAGTTGCTTCAACTTTAATAAGAATACTTAACTCATCTTTCCAGCCAGTTTGTAGATAAAACTGATTACAGTATGTTTGATAGTCCATATCCCGTTTGGCTACGTCTTTTAATGAAAAAACGCCTTGCTGCTCATTAATAGTGAGCATTTTGTAGAATGGGTCATCTTGAAATGCAGAAGTGAGGTAACGGTCAAAAAGTAATTCTCGATTATTTTTAATGGAATCATAAAGATAAATGGGATGTTTATCTGTACGCAGGCCGAGAATTACTGCACAGTCATAATTCACTAGAGAAGCGATGAAAGCCATTAAATTAGGCGTAAAACTCGGTGATTTCAGAGAAGAAATAGAGTCAGCGAGTAGATTGTTAAATTGCGATTTAGTCATAACGTATAAGATGAACAATAAAGGCCTACAGCATAACGTAACTACTTAAGTTGCTCAAAGATGATCTTATTCAACTCGCCTCTGGCTAACAAATTTATGCCCCAAAGTTTGTTAGGAAAACTTTCTGAGTATCTCAACAATTGTTACTTTAACTTAGGTTTTCTAATGTGAGTGATGCTTGAAGCTGTTATACCTTTGCTTTTCTATCTTAATTATCGTGATGAAAGGATGAGGATCCTGCCAATTGCGTTATAAACTCGGTACCCATTAACTTTGACGGGGTATAAGCACCAGCAATGCTCTCCAATACGAGAAGGTGTTGCACAACTGCGAGTGAGCCTTGAATTGTAAGGTCATACCCGTTACTCGTTACAATACGTACGGTTTTTTTCTCACCTTTAGCGTTGGTGGCTTCTCCCCAAACGTACGCATTTTCCGATGCGCGTTCGCTCTCCCTTGGTCCTTTAATACGTTTACCAATATAAGATTTTAGTAAATTTTGCACCCACTTTGTCCTTAGTAATGGTCTGATATAGTTGGCTCTTTTGCTGGTTTTAATCATTTTTTCAGAAGAGGGGACATAGACCTCAACATTCGGTATCCCTGTAGAATAATAAGCAGTCGAGATATCTCCCCAAGGGATAGTCATCGCGGATTTGGAGTTATTGCCAAAATCAATCTCACGAATTTTATAGGCTAGAGGCACGGTGATTATTTGCCCACCTCTACGGATTTTTCCACCTTGCGCTATACCCTCAATAGATGTTTTCGCTGTTCCCGGAGAAAACGTCGATTTTGAATCAAATCCCAAAGCTAAATGAGTGGCATCGGGTAACTGAGATTTGAGCATCGCGGCAACGCAGTCGGTTGGAATGACATCGAATCCGACGCCAGGGCACAGAACAACATTGGCTTCTAAAGCTTCTGCCTTTAGTGATTGTACCCACTCAAATACATCAATTTCGCCCGTTATATCCAGATAATGAGTACCTGATTTTAAGCATGCGTCGATCAAAGGTTTTGCTGTTAATGAAAACGGTCCTGCACAATTTAATATTAGAGAGACGTCGGATAAGTGTTTGCTGACAGCTACAGTATCTTGCAGATCAAAGCATACAGAGGGTAAACCTAATTCATTGGCTAGCTGTTGCGTTTTTATCCTATCTCTGCCACCAATGGTTGGTCGTAAGCCACGTTTTACCGCTTCATGCGCAATCAGTTTTCCAGTGTAGCCATATGCGCCATATATCATCCAATTTTTAGGTTCTGTTGGTTGAATAGTAAGAGTCATAACAAAAGTCTCTGTATTAACGGTTATTAGTAATAGTGGGATACTCAAGGTAACCTTAAACTTAAGTTTAAGGTCAACGAGCTTCTACTGGATTTCATCAAAATGTCGCTAATTAACATGAAAAAAAATATCTTCTCAAATTGATATTGACCTTAAACCTTTATTTAACCTTAAGGTTTGCATGCCCGATGTCCAGTTAGTTTTTTCTTGGACGGTTACGGGAGAAAGATAATTAAGTTGCAACTAAAGGAAATAATATGAATGGGAAATATCTAGCTAGTACAATAATGCTCACCAGCTTGAGTTGGTCGGCAATGGCCAATGCTAAAGATCATACGGCTATGGTTGAAATAGATATAGCGGGACACCGAGTACCTATTAAAGCTGACGGTTTGTATGATCGATATCGTTCTAATCCTCCATTAAGTGTTATTGCTGAATCAAAACCCGACCTCGACTTAAGCTGGTTTAAAACCCTAAACAAGACCAAAGTTGATATTGGCTTTACTTCATATTCACCTAATTTTTACTATCAAAATGAAAGGATTACTGCCGTATATACGGCCGATTTTGACAAACTAAAATCACTCATTCCGGACAAAATATTAGAGAGGGTTCAACCCCTCAAAGTTTTGCCTGGTCGCGGTCTGATAGTGTTAACCGCGTATGCTTATCACTATTGTGATAACGACCAATACAATGAAATTGCACTGTCTGTTGTAACCAACAAGCCGGGGCAGTCTAACTGGGGACCAATAACATTAATTGGTCAGTCTATGTCCAAAGATTATTGGGGATACGTACTGAAGCTTCCGGTTGACACGGAGCTGGCTAGAGTGCGTGGCGTCGTTGGTTACAACCTACCTAAATGGTTAACTGCCATAGACTTTCAGAATGATAATACTAAGGTTACTTATACCGTTTCGGATAATAAGGGCCACCCAGATTTGGTTTTTAGCGGAGAAAAATTGACTGATTTATCGAAAGAAAAAGAGATTGTGACGAATAGCTTTACCAACTTAAATCAAGCTGGAGAGATAACCTATGGACATTCCGAGTCTCGTCTTATGAGCTATGCTACGTCTACTGATGAACAGGATGTTCGTTTGAAGTTAGGTAATGGGCGTTTATCTACTTTCATTAAATCGCTGGATCTAGGGGCGATGGTTAAATATGAATATGTACCTGATTTTCAAAGTGCGCTTTATGCACCTGAACTTCTTGAATCATTGCCTTCCAGTTATTAATTTTTGATGTAAAAGAGCCAGCTATCTAGCTGGCTCTTTTACATTATGGCTTATTTTCATCCCTGATGGTCTTTAACCCCTCATCAAAAGTTGTAACCTTAAATTCAGGAAATCGTTTTTTGAACTTGTCTGAAACAAAAATATTATCTGTTTCATAACGAGGTAGAAGTTCCGCGGCGTCTCGGATGGTTGAATTTACTTTACCTGCTAACCATAGCTGCCATCGTTTAAGTACTCGGTATTTCGGTTGAGTGCTAAAGATACCTGCTGCTAACTCCACAAATTGGCGATAAGTGAGTCGGTTATCGTCACACGGTAAATGCCATGTTTGACCATAGGCATCAGGAGTGTTACCGATTAGAGCCATTGCGCGACTTGCATCTGGAGTAAATATGAGGCTGCGTTTGACATCGTCACGCAGAAACACTTTGGCAGATTTACCGGCAGATAGAGCATCAATGATGGTTGAGTTGGTAATACTTTGTGTTTTTCCTGGACCATAAAATTCTGGCGCACGGCATATGACAGCGTTTATTGTTCCACGATCCATTGCTTCAAGTAGCATATTGGTTATTTGGGCACGGACTTTTCCTTTCCCACCATAAGGAGCAAAATGAGCATTCTCTAATTGTGGGGTGTTGGTTTGTGGATACATATAGGTGTTATCGAAATAAACCAATTTTGCTTCATGTGTCTCACAGGCATCAATAACATTACGCATCAAAGTAGGCCATTGTTCTACCCATAACTGAGTATCCATCGGTAATCCGACAGTCAAATAGACAATTTCAGAGCCTTCAACCGCGTCTAAGGTTTGCTGAGCGTCGAGTAGGTCTGCCTGAAATAGTTCATCGGTTTCGTTCACTTTTTGAGGCCGACGGCTGACTAAGCGAATATTAGAGGTGTAATCGCGTTTTAAACTGATTGCCAGCTCTCGACCAATTTGACCATTTGCTCCAAGAATTGTTTGCATAGATGACTTCTCCTGATTTTATTCTCTCTGTGAAGCATCCTAAGATTAAAGCTTGGTTTAAGGTCAACGACAATTTTTACGTAATTTTTATTGTTGACCTTAAAGTTAAGTTTAAGCTTAGGCTTTGACCTCGCGGATATGAAGAGAGAATTCTGAGAGCTAAGTGCCTCATCACTCACATATCAAGAGATGATTGCAACGAGCAGTTGCTTGTAAACTATTGAGGTGACTTATGACGAGTTCTAAAAAAGCTGAACTAAATAGAACGATGGCTGACCTGTTAACCATACAAAAAGAAGCGTTTCTAAAAAGCGACGTACCAAGTGTCAGGCAAAGAAGGGAAAAGTTAACGATGCTCCGCTCCGCGATTCTGTCTTTTAGAAGTGAGTTAGAGGCTGCTATTAATGAAGATTTTGGGCACCGTTCAAAGTATGAAACCGATATTTTAGAGCTAACGGTTACTCTGCAATCGATAGATTACCTATCACGGCGTTTACCGAAGTTTATGAAAACTCAACGTAGACACGTAGATTGGGAATATAAGTTTGGAAAAGCCTATGTTGAGTACCAGCCTTTGGGGATAATCGGCATTATGGCTCCATGGAACTATCCCGTCTCATTGACGTTGATTCCATTGGCAACGGCATTGGCTGCGGGTAATCGAGTTATGATAAAACCATCGGAACTAACACCGACTACAAGTCAAATATTAAGCAAAATGCTTTCATCTGTATTTTCACTCGAAGAAGTAAGCGTTGTTTTGGGCGGACCAGAAGTGGGCGCCGAATTTAGTCGTTTAGCCTTTGATCATCTTCTATTTACGGGGAGTACACAAGTTGGCCATCATATTATGAAAGCCGCGAGTGAAAACTTAGTTCCGGTAACTCTGGAACTTGGTGGAAAAAGCCCGGTGATTGTCAGCAAAGGCAGTGTAAATAAGCGCAATATAGACCGTATTGTGTTCGGCAAATTATCGAATGCAGGACAAACCTGTGTCGCGCCAGATTATGCGTTTGTACATGAGGATGACTTGCCAAAATTTATTCAGCAGTATTCGAAGTCAGTTGCAAGTTTTTACCCGGATGGGCCGATTAGCAGTGATTACTCTTCTATTGTAAACGACAGGCATTACCAAAGGTTGAGTGGTCTGCTAAACCAGGCGCGGGAGCAAGGAGCTAAAGTTATAGAAGTCGGTAGTTACCCAGAACTGGCCAGTAGTCGGCTACGTACCATAGCTCCAACGTTGGTAACAGAAACCAGTGATCACTTGGATATCATGCAACAAGAAATTTTTGGGCCTTTGTTACCTATTAAGACGTATCGAGAAATTGATGAAGTGATTCAGTTTGTAAATGCGCGTGCTAGGCCGCTTGCACTCTATTATTTTGGACAACAGGATAAAGATTGCGAACGAATTTTACGACGTACAACTTCGGGTAATGTTGGTATCAATACGACGGTATTACATGTGGCGCAAGATGATTTACCCTTTGGAGGCGTTGGTTCTAGTGGTATGGGAGCCTACCATGGCATTGAAGGATTCAGAACGATGAGCCATGCAAAAGGGACATTTGTTCAGGGGCGATGGAGTTTACCAAGTATGCTAAGGGCACCATTTGGTAAATTCGCTGATATGACACTTTCTTATATGTTTAAATTATAGAGATTGTAGAAGGATTGAGCTGAGGGGCGTTATTGCTCCTCTTTGCCATTTAATATATCCCAACCAAATTGAGCCATCACACGTTCGGCATTTTCAGCACAGTTCATGCTTTCTGGTTTAGCTTCAATTTCGTTTAGAACGTCTACCAGTTTCGCTTTATTTCTGGCAATTTTTCTTTCAATCTCTTCTAAGTCACTTACCTTCTGCTTCAATGCGTTTAGAAGTTGGTGATGATCCCATTGGGATAAGTCAGTAGGTAGAAGCGAACGTAATTCATCTAGGCTAAACCCAGCTTGCTGACCAGTAGTAATCATATCCAAAACCATTACAGCTTCTGGAGGATACGAACGGTAGCCGTTTGCTTTTCGCTTAACCGTTTTGAATAATCCAACTTTCTCGTAAAAGCGGATTTTTGATGCGGATAAACCGGTTCTTTTTGCTAATTCACCAATGTTCATAATTGTAAATGTAAAGTCATTGCTTAAGTAAACACTAACACAGTTTTTCAGAAAGGTGCGCTTAGAATTAACAGATCACATATCGGGCTTTCCATATATAAATTAATACTTGAAGAACTAATTTTGAAAAATCGTTAACTCAGAGTTGTCCAAATTCCTGTTAGCAGATGCGATACGAATAT
>NZ_CAWNIB010000079.1:0-7212 GCF_963874405.1 Vibrio sp. V08_P9A1T1 | reverse complement strand
AAGTAGATGTTTTAAATGAATGTTTAATTACTGATTCATGATGTTTACATGTTGTTTTTATTGATGATTTATTAAAGAGAATGTTATGTAGTGATGTTCAAAATAGTCAAGGTGCCATGAATTTTGAGTCGAAGATCTTACTTTTATCTAATGAAGATGCAAATCCATTCACTCGCGCTGTAGATGAGGTAAACTCGACGATCTTAGTCATCTCAAGGAAGAGTATATGTATTCGGTTCGTTTGGATAAACAGAAGATAACCCCGTCTAAAGTGTTGTGTGTTGGACGGAACTATATTGAACATATTCAAGAGCTTAATAACACAATGCCAGAACAAATGGTGGTGTTTAATAAACCCAATACGAGCATCACAACCACTCTATCCTCGTTTCACCAAGAGACGCTTCACTATGAAGCTGAAATTTGTTTTTTGATCAAAAAAGGTCAATATAGCGCGGTTGGTTTGGGGTTAGATCTGACTAAGCGGGTACTGCAATCTCAGCTTAAAGCAAAAGGTTTACCTTGGGAGAGGGCGAAAGCATTTGATGGTTCGGCTGTACTTAGCCGATTTGTGCCACTGCATGGTATCGATATCAATAAGTTGCAGTTAGAGCTATTCATCAACTGTGTTCGGGTTCAGTGCGGCGGTGTAAACCAAATGATCTATTCACCCGCCATCATTTTAGAAGAGCTGAAATCTTACACATCGCTGCGTGATGGTGACGTTGTGATGACCGGAACGCCACAAGGAGTTGGAGAAGTGCATTGTGGCGATCTCTTTTTAGGGCGTCTTAAATGTGGAGAGCAGACCTTAATCGAGATTGAATGGCTAGCGCAATAAAACTGATTTGCGCTATTCGGGCTGCGGTTATTATCAGTATTCACCGCAGCCTCTGTCTTTAATGGGCTAAGAGCGTTAAATTTAGCAAAAAGAAAGTCGCCATGCTGATGATCGTGGTCAGCAGGACATTCTTGGTTTTCCATGCAATCAGCCCCGCTAATGCTGCGGCCCACAAGTAGGGATTATGGCGATCAAGCCAAAGTGTTTGCTCTGGCAGGAACACAATCGGAGCCCAAATAGCAGTTAATACAGCAGGGCTAGAATAAGTGAGTAAGCGCTGGATAACTGGGTTGAGACGCAGCGGTAATTTAGGCTCTAAGAACAGATAACGGCTCATAAAGACCAAAGCGGTCATGGCGAGGATAGAAAGCAGAATCATCGTTGGTTCCTCCTGCTAGAACAGAGTAAAACTTCAGAAACATAACCTGCACACATTGCGCCAATGCTTGCTAGTATTAAGCTACCTTCAACTTGCCAAAGAGTCAGGCTTACCGATAACACCAGGGCACTGATGACAGCAACGAGTATCGGTATGTTTTTAATGTTCGGAATGACAATGGCGATAAAAGTAGCCGCGACTGCAAATTCCAACCCCAACTCGTTTAAAGCGGGGATGTAGCTGCCTGCAATAATGCCGACCAGTGTGGCCAAATTCCAAACTAAATAGAAGCTTAAACCCGCACCAAGCGCGTACCAACGGTTAAACTGTTTTTCATTTTGTTGTCCGCAGACCGCAAACAGCTCATCAGTGAGCAGAAAACCCAGAATTAAACGCCAACGTGTCGGGAGTGGGCTGATTTTGCTGCGCATGGAAACGCTGTAGAGAAAATGGCGAGAAGTGATGAAAAATGTGGTGATCAGCAGAGTCAACAGCCCTGCACCTGTTTTAAACATCCCCGTGGCGACGAGTTGCGCTGAGCCTGCAAATAAAACCGCAGAGAGTGCTTGGCTCTCTAATACGGTCAGGCCACTTTCAATCGCAAATGATCCCGCCAATAAGCCCCATGGTAAAACGGCAATACTCAGCGGTAGCATGGCCAGTGCGCCTTGCCCAAAGAGGCGACCTCGAGGTTCTAAATGTATGTGGTTCAATAGTGTGCTATCCATAGTAATTCCTTTGCTGGAAGTGATGAATCTATCAAGCCACAAGGTTGGGTCAAGCGATTGTACAAAATTGCGCATACAACTGTCATCCACTGGAGGGAAAAGATCGTTGTAGTCGCAGGCATTGTTCACCTAAACAGATGAAATAAAAATGCCGCCAACAATGAATTGAAGACGGCCTGTTATTTCGTTGTGCTTGTCTGGCAATGAGCGCTACAAGCTGTGTTGGTGTTCTGCTATGAGCATCGCCATTTGCTCGTCGGCTTTTTTCTCGGCGCTGGCGAAATCTTCTTTTACTTCGAAGGCTCCGACGACCTCGTAATAGCATTTCAATTTAGGCTCAGTGCCCGACGGGCGCACAATCACTCTCGCTCCGCCTTCCAAGTGATAGGTCAATACATCGCTAGCAGGAAGTTGAATCGCTTGCGTTGTTCCATCGGCAATATAACGTGTGAGTGATTTGAGATCGTCGGTCATGAGCACTTTTCTACCGGCGATTTCCGTTGGCGGTGTGGCGCGAAGCTTGTCACCGATCGGCGGTGAGTTAGGGTCTAACTTAATGCTGCGTTGTGCATTAATGTAAAAACCGTGCTGGCGGTAAATGGTTTCAAGTTGATCCCAAATAGTCTTACCTTGGCTGTATAATTCGGCCGCTAGTTGTGCAAATGCCACCATGGCCGAAAGGCCATCTTTATCCCAAACGGTTTGCCCTATGGTGTAACCCAATGCTTCTTCATAGGCGAATAAGAACTGCTGTTCATCGCTTTGTTGTTGCATCGCCACGTTGGTCAACCATTTAAAGCCAGTCAAGGTTTGGTAGTATTTTGCACCTTTTGCCTGCGCAATATTACCGAGTAAACTGGATGAGACGATGGTGTTGCCAACCAACTGCTTTGAGGCATCGGTTTTGGAGAGCAAATAGTCCCCAAATAGTGTGCCAACTTGATCGCCAGTCAGCATTTGGTATTGACCATCCGCTCGTTGTACGGCAACGGCAAATCGGTCGGCATCTGGGTCGTTGGCGCAGGCCAACTGGGCATTTTGGGCATGGGCTAACGCGATAACCATATCCATCGCCCCCGGCTCTTCAGGGTTCGGGAAGTTGACGGTCGGGAAACGGCCATCCGGCTCTCGTTGTTCCTTTACACTGATGACATGGGTAAACCCAGCGTCATGCAGCAAAGTTTCAGCCATCTCAGCGCCGACACCATGCATCGCGGTATACGCAATGGTAAGGCATTGCGGATCAGTGTGGTGGTTTAACAATGGGCTTTGATTGAGGGTACGACGGTAAGTTTGGTAATACTCTTCTGTTAGCCATTGCAAAAGGCCTTGTTGGTGCGCGTTGTCTAACGGCATCAGAGAAATAGCTCGTGTTGCCGCTAAGTCGATTTCTGCTGCAATACCTGAATCGTGAGGCGGGATAATCTGTGCACCATTTTCCCAGTACACCTTAAAGCCATTGTATTCGGGTGGGTTGTGACTGGCGGTGACTACGACTGCGGCGGCGGCATTAAAGTGTTTTACCCCAAAAGCGACTACTGGGGTCGGTGCCACTTTATGCGTGAGATACACTTTGATCCCCAGCGCGGCGAGTACTGAGGCGGTATCGTGTGCAAATTGCTGAGAATCTGGCCGGCCATCATAGCCAATCACCACCCCACGTGTTTTGGCATTGCTGACTTGTTGAATGAGATAGTGTCCTAAACCCGTCGCCGTTTCTTGAATTACCAGGCGGTTCATACGATTAGGGCCGCATCCCACCATGCCGCGTAAACCCGCGGTGCCGAACTCAAGACGTGATTGAAAGCGAGCTTTTATCTCATCTAACTGATGCTGATCGACTAGTGCTTGTAGCTCTTGGCGAGTTTTAGGATCGGGATCTTTTTCTAACCATTCGGAAACGTGTTGCATCATGGTTTCACCTTCTTAGCATTCATGTTGAATTAATTCTAACTGATATTCATTCTCAATAATGGGGGCGCAATCGCTAAACATCGTTCTTATTTTGTTTCTCATCACGTGTTGCTTCTCTTTGATTGGTTGCGCAACTGACGCTGACAAATTCAGTGTTATCTAGTTAGAGTGATGAAGCGAGAGATGGCGTAAACTGCGTAGCTCGAGCCGCCTAAACAGTAAAGAGAGGCTTAAACATAAACCCAAGTATGCACCGCCCACTAACAACCATATTTCAAAAATAAGCCCAGAAGAGTTAGCGATTTCTGTGCCAACAAACGTCATTTCTTGAATTGAAATTAGCGATACAATCGAAGAATCTTTGACCAAAGAAATCGCTTGCCCAGCTAAAGCCGGCGTGATCGCCGCCAATACTTGAGGGGCAATGACGTATCGGTATTTTACCCATCGAGACAGCCCTAAAGAGTGCGCTGCTTCCCATTGACCTTGAGCGATTCCGGCCAAACCTGAACGAACAACTTCAGCGATGTAGGCCGATGAAAGCATCCCAATACACACAATTCCAGAGAACAAATTTTCCCATAGATGAGAAGGACCAAACAGCCAATGCTGAATGACATTGGTTGGCTCATGGTGTTCCCGTAGTAGGTTTTCTAGGCCCAACAACGGGATCAGTTGATTGGAGACAAAAAAATAAAAAATGAACACGAAAACCAGCGGCGGAATGTTCCTAACTAATTGCACAAAAGCGTTAGCCGGAATTCTGAACCACGAAAATTGAGAGTGGCGTGCTACGCCAAGCAGTGTGCCTAACACAAGGGCCAGCACCATCGCCCAGACACTTAAGCGCAAAGTAGCAACTAACCCCTGAAAGAAATAAGGGATAGCACCATGGCTCGTTGGGGTGAAAATCAGAGCAAAAGCTTCTTGCCAACGCCAATTATAATTCACCCCAAGCTCGGCTCGGTGCGTTAACCAAATAACAAAGCCTAACAGTGCTACGAGTAACGCATAATCGAGCTTATTGAGCGATAATTGTAGCCATGGTTTAAGGTTCCGTTTTTCATACAGCACGGTTTTTGTTCTATTCACATCCGCCCCTCAGGCTATTGCCCTGAGACGATTTGGTTTTGCCAATCTAGCGTTGAGAACCAATATTCGTAGCGTTCACTTAACCAGCCGTCATTGGTTCGTTCAATAATCCATTGATCAAAAAAGGCTTTTTTGTCCTCTTCACCTAAGCGAACGGCAAACGCTTCGTTTCCTTTGGACAACCGTTCATTGAAAGGAATGAACAGTTTGTCACTGTGTTTCACTGTTTCATGTTCAGGTTTAGGGCTTGACGCAATCACGGCGTGTGCTTGGCCGTTTAATACTTCTTGAAAGGCTTGTGCATCGTCATCAAATTGCAGAATTTTGGCTTTGGGGAAGGTTTCACGAGCGACTTGTACGGTGAATGCCCCACGGCGCGCAGCGATAGTCACTCGACGAGAGTTGAAGTCTTCAATGGTGGAAAATCCTTTAGCGAGGGACTGATTAGCGGCAAGTTGTACTCCTGAATGTGAATAGGGAGCAGTGAACAGGACGCTTTTCGAGCGCTCAGGAGTGATAGACATGCCACCGATAATGACATCAAATTTCTGTGCTAAGAGTGCTGGAATAATGCCATCCCACGCGGTAGGTACAAATTCCACTTTCCAACCTGAATCTTCAGCAAGACGTTTGGCAACATCAATTTCAAAGCCAATTAGGTCGCCTTGCTTGTTGCGCATTGCCCAAGGCACAAACGTAGACATACCCACACGCAATGTGCCTCGTTCAGTGATTTTATCAAGGCTAGGCGTTTCACTGGCAAAGGCGGGTATGGAAATGGTTATCCCTAGTAACATGGTTAACCCGAGCGATAGAGCGGCGATAGCCTTCAACCCAGCGCGTTGCCACGCTTTTGGTGCAGATTGCTGCATGATGTTCTCCTTTTAAGGATGATTATTGAGCGCGCCATTGCGCCCCGAGTTTGTGTTCTAACCATGCTGAAAACCCTGATAAAGACAGAGTTAACAGTAAATAAATTGCAGCGACGGTAAACCATATTTCAAATGGCATCGCCGTTTCTGAGACAATATTTCTACCTTGAGTGGTTAAGTCAAAAATAGCCATCACACTGACGATAGACGAGTTTTTAATTAATGACACGACTTCATTGGTCAGTGGAGGTAATGTACGTTGGATAAGTTGCGGTAAGATCACATCAACATAGGTATAAAAACGAGAAAGCCCTAATGTTCGTGCCGCTTCAAACTGTCCCTTCGGAATGCTGTTTAAACCACCACGAAACACTTCGGCAGTATAAGCGCCTTGAAACAGTGCCAAAGCTAAAATGGCAGTAGAGAAGCGATCTAAGCCCAGCACTGGACCAAACACAAAATAGAGCAGGTATATCTGCACCAGTAGCGGCGTGTTGCGGATAAGCTCAATATAAATATTGGCCAACCAACGCCCTACCACAGAATTGGAAAGCTTCAACAAAGCGGTTGTTAAGCCAATGACTAGCGTAAAAAATAGGCTGACCGTTGAGATTTGCACCGTAACGGCTAACCCTTCGAGCAGCTCCGCGGGCCACCATTCACCCTCGTCGTAAAAAGCGATGAAATCAGGCACACGATGCCATTGCCACTGGTAATCCATAGCATGTGCGCCAGAATCAAGTAGCCATACCATCCCCGCAAGCAATAGAACTATCTGTACTAGAGCGGAGAAGAGCGGTTTTATCAGTACTTTTATCATCAATGGCTCAATATTTGGTTGAGAAACTGTTGAGTTCTTGGGTGTTTTGGCTGACGAAATATCTCTTCCGGCGTAGCGATCTCGAGAATTCTTCCTTCATCCATAAAAATGACGCGATCCGCTACTTTTCGGGCAAAACCCATTTCATGAGTGACGCACATCATGGTGATGCCATCTTGAGCAAGATCTACCATGACATCCAGCACCTCCTGGATGGTTTCAGGATCGAGAGCTGAAGTGGGTTCATCAAACAATAAAATTTCTGGTTGCATACAGAGTGAGCGTGCAATGGCAACACGCTGTTGCTGACCGCCAGATAATTGCACCGGATATTTGTCAGCTTGGTCAAGAATATTCACTCGCTGTAAAAAATGGCTCGCTCTTTGTCTTGCGGCTTGCTTACTCAATTTCAGTGTACGAATTGGAGCTAAAATAAGGTTTTCAATCACCGTCAAGTGAGGGAAAAGGTTGAAATGCTGGAAAACCATACCGATTTTTCCCGCAGGCTGTGTGATGTCGGAATGGTTAGAGTTCAGGGTGATCTTGCCCGTGGTGATAGCTTCTAA
>NZ_CAWNIB010000078.1:0-7214 GCF_963874405.1 Vibrio sp. V08_P9A1T1 | reverse complement strand
CCGTTAGCAAATCGACTTGCTGTTGTGTAGGTAACTGGTGTTTTTCTAAGCTTGTTTGGGTATCGATTAACACTTGATGAATATGAGTATTTTCAATCTCCGGCAACTGCTGTATCAAACGTTGAATCATGGCTAATGCAAGTTCTATGTTTTGATCTTCCACGGCCATATAAAACGTCACCAATGATTCCTCTGCTGAGCCTATCTTTAGCGGCATAGAGGACTCTGGATGATATTGATACAGTTTTTCGACAAATTGGAAAAGAGCATCATCTAATTCATTGTCATCAATGGGTTTGGTGACAATATAATCAGCGCCGGCCGACAACATTCGCTCACGAGTTTCTTTGAAAACATCAGCAGTACAACCAAAAATGAGCACATTACGTTGCTCCCCAACTAAGATCCGAATCGCAGACACCGCTTCTACGCCATCCATTACGGGCATATGGTTATCCATCAATATCAGGTCATAATTCCCGCCAACAACCGCTTGAATTGCCAATTCACCATTCTCAACACAATCGCATGTAAACCCTTTATTCTTCATAAAGGTTTCGATAATGATAGAGTTGGTCCGGTTATCTTCCACAATGAGAGCTTTCAGTCCTTGGTAATTAAGCTTGCGACGTGGCTTGACTTCAATGGTCCCGGGCGTCGTTGTTTCTATCGCTAGCATAACGTGAAAACTGGTACCAATTCCTAACTCACTGGTTACCGTGACTGTCCCATCCATTAGCTCTACAATTTGTTTTACAATCGCTAAGCCCAACCCCGTTCCACCAAAACGCCTTGTCGTCGATGATTCAGCTTGTTCAAATGGGCGGAATATTTTTTCCTGAGCCTCTTTTGCTATACCTATCCCCGAATCCCGTATCCGAATAGAAAGATACCGTTTATCTTCCATCTGCTGCTCTTTTAGAGTCACTTCGACAAAGCCGTGAGAGGTAAACTTGACCGCATTATTCAGTAAATTAAACAGAATCTGTCTCAATCGTGCTTTATCTGAGTAATACCAGCGATCGTGAACAATATCGCTGTAAATCCTAAACTGCAGTCCTTTTTCATTGCATAAGGTATGGTAAACACTGTTAATACTACCAATCAGTGAATCCAAGGGAAAACGGGTGTTATCAAGTTCTAATCGCCCTTGTTCAATCTTGGAGAAATCGAGAATTTCGTTAAGCAGCACCATCATGTGCTCGCCAGACTCATACAGACTATTAAGGTGTTGCCTCTGTTCTGGGGAAAGCTCTGTTTTCAATAAGATTTGTGCGGTTCCTAAAACACCATTCATTGGAGTTCTGATTTCGTGTGACAGGGTTGCTAAGAAGGCACTTTTGGCTTGAGTGGAAGCTTGAGCTTTCACTTTTTCCGCTTCAAGATAAACGGTTTTTTGGTTAAATGAATCGATAAGCTGGCGGATCTCATCTTGGCTTCGATACGGCATATCAATAATACCGCCCTGTTTAGAATCACTCACTTTTTTGGCGATGATGGTAATCGGTTTGATCACATATTGATTGATCAAGTAATAACCGATCATAACGCAAACTAAAAGGATTGGAATGATACTCCGTTCGACATTCATCACCAGATCAAACACTTCGTCATTCACTAACCGATGGGCATTAATAACATCAACTCGCCATTCAAAATCACCAAAACCGAAATGACTTACGTTAGCTTCTTCACGTATTATAAAATTATGTTCAGTGATCAGGGAGCCCCCCGAATCACTTAAGGATACGCCAAGGTTATAAAGCTCCGCTTGACTGGCAATAAATGTGGCTAACCCCGCCAATGACAGATCGACTGTTGCTACTCCAGCAAATTCACCGTTAACGTAATAGGGCGATGAAGCCGTGATCATCTGAACGTGCGTATAGGCATCGACATAGACTTCTGACCATACCACACTACCGACAGGCTTCTCTTTTGCTGCGTTGTACCACACTTCGTTATCGTAACCATGCGCTTCTTGATTGTTCCAAGAATGCAATTTGTCGACTTGACCGTCAGCGGCTCGATTATAAAACAGGCTACTGTATCGCTGCGATGCATTAATACTGTAGGGTTTCGGCCATAGCCCACCACTGACGACAACATCATCAAGTATAGTGAACAGCGAAGAGAGCATTCTGTCTTGCTCAGCTTGGTTGGTTGCAGCTTGCCCAAGGCTCACAATGCTTTGGAGCACACCAATAGAACGGTTGAGAGGTTCGCGAATTTGGGCTGATAACACTTCTGCACGAAGATCTAAATTCTGTTTTAATTCAGCTCGTAGTGGCGCTTCGACAACCCAATAAGTAACGGTACCTGTGATCGCAATAAAAAAGCAGAGATAAAAAGAAAGGGCGATAATGCTCTTCTTCTTCAATGAAATAGGTGCTCTCATAAATCCTTTCAATTTTTTCTTTTGTGCAAATTATAGTGAACAATCTCAGCGAGCAATATGTTGATTGTTGTAAAACCTCACTAAAGCCAACAAATTATCAGCAAAATTCGCACATTGTATCGCTTTAACGTTAAAATGGCTGCAAATACACTCGGCAACTGATGGGATCTGCTGTGAATTTACAAGAACTCCTTACCCAACCCGAACTAGAAGATAAATTGCTTAATGAGGCCAAAACTCAAGGTTTTGTCGCATCCATGGCGTCAGCGCCTAACTTGCTCCCGCCTGAGGAATGGCTCCCTTTTCTATGGGGGGGAGAAGAGATCGCGCCATTTAGCGAAGGCAAACAGCTAGAAACCTATTTCCAACTGATCGTTGAAATGTGGAATGACTATCGCCCTGCTTTGCTCGAAAATCAATGGAGCTGGCCTACTGGTTGCTCACTCGATGAACAAGAAATAGTAACTGAACATGTCCGTGATTTTTGTGAAGGTTTTCTTCAAGGTTGGCAACTTACGCGTGATGATTGGGAAACGTTAATGCCTGAAGATAGCCAAGACAATGCGCTACTTGGGGGCGTGCTCCTTTCGCTGAGTATGCTTTATGATCCGGAGACGTCCTTGGCAACACTTTCTCAACAAGGTATGCAAGGACTCGACCAGTTTGAAGAAATCTATCAGGCCATACCAGTGATGTTGTGTGGCTTAACGCAACGCGGCGCTCAGTTGGCACTAGAGCAATAACTTTGTTTTTGAATAGTTTTGTTTTCGAATAACGTTAATTTCAAATCAATTTGCTTGCGATAAAAAAGGCTCTGAATAAGAGCCTTTTCTCATCCACTACCGCCGAAAGGAATTAGGCATTCCCTTTGACTTGCAAATTTAACTGTTCAGCAAAATCCAACATACGGTTTAATGGGATGAGTGATTTCACTCTCACGGCTTCATCGACGAAAATTTCGTGATCTTTACCGCCTTCCATAAGAGCTGACTCAATCGCTCGAAGACCATTCATCGCCATCCAAGGACAATGCGCGCAGCTTCGGCATGTTGCCCCGGCCCCTGCCGTCGGTGCTTCAATCAATTCTTTCTCAGGGACTAACTGCTGCATCTTAAAAAAGATGCCTTTATCGGTCGCCACAATCATTTTCTGTTGAGGTAAGGATTTTGCTGCCTTAATCAACTGGCTTGTAGAGCCTACAGCATCCGCAAGTTCTACCACACTGGCTGGTGATTCTGGATGCACAAGGATGGCTGCATCAGGATACAGTGCTTTCATCTTACGCAATGCATCGGCTGAGAACTCGTCGTGAACTACGCATTCACCTTGCCAGAGCAACATCTTTGCACCCGTTTTTTTCTCGATGTATGAGCCTAAATGGCGATCTGGCCCCCAAATTATGGGTTTATCTTCCGCATCTAAGTGCTCAACAATATCAAGTGCAATGCTCGATGTAACCACCCAATCGGCACGAGCTTTGACCGCCGCCGATGTGTTTGCATACACAACAACGGTATGATCTGGGTGTGCATCACAAAATTCTGTGAATTTATCGGCAGGACACCCCAGATCCAAAGAGCATTCTGCTTTTAAGGTTGGCATTAAAATGCGTTTTTCAGGGGTTAAGATTTTTGCTGATTCGCCCATAAATCGCACACCAGCGATGATCAATGTACTGGCAGGATGGCGATTACCAAACTTGGCCATCTCTAATGAATCACCAACAAAACCGCCGGTTTCTTCAGCGAGAGCTTGAATTTCAGGATCGGTATAGTAATGCGCAATTAATACAGCATCTTTTTCTTTTAAGAGTTGTTTGATACTTGCTGTATAGGCTTGTTTTTGCTCAACCGTTAGTGGAATGGGCTTTGGCGGAAATGGATAAATAGTTTCAATCGTATCTAATATGTGGCTCATTGCTCTTGCTCTACGCAACTTCCAAGAATCCGAGCATTGTACACCGCACCTAACGAAGGATCAAAAGCGATTCATAAAATAGTGCCGTCGAAAAAAGAGGCCGCAAGGCCTCTTTTTTATTAACTCAAATTGTTATCAATTCAAATTCTCTTTAGCAACCTTGGCAGACGCACTTGTAGGGTATTCATCCACAACTTGCTGATAATACTTATTTGCTTGCGCAGTATTATTATTGCGCTTGGCAATATCACCTAACTTAACCAGCGCATCAGCACGTTTATTGGAGTCACTGTAAGTGAGCACGGCGGCAAAACTTTGCGTCGCTTCTTTATCCTGCTTTTTCGCAAAATAGAGCTGCCCTAACCAGTAATGGGCATTAGACGCAAAATTAGAATCTGGATAATCTTTTTGAAACTGTTGAAACGCTGCAATAGCACCACTGTAATCCCTTTTCTTCAGGATTAAATCAACCGCATTCTGATAGGCAGTTTGTTCATCAACATTGCTGCTAAACGTTCCTGCAATATCAGTGTCCGTTGTCGGCTGTGACGAACTTGCGGTTGTATTCTTCATTTCGCCACGTACGCGATCTAACTCGATAAAGAGTTCACGCTGACGCTGCAACATTTGCTGCATATCGTAGCTATTACGCTCTAACTGGCCACGTAGTTCGCTGATTTCAAGTGCCATATCATCGAGCTGCTGCTGCATTTTGAGTTGAACGCTATTACGGTTTTCAAGCAGACGTTCAAGACGTTGTACATTAGATTCAGATGATGATTGTTGAGCACGAGATGTGCTTGCTGAAGAGCTATTGCTAAGATCGGATACTGGAGCTGGTGCAGCGAGTACTTGACCCGCTGCACTTGCCAGTAACGTAAGCGTTACAATTCGCTTTAAGTTACTGAACATGAGGCGATTCCTCGATTAGTATACGAGAACCGCGCGGCGGTTCTTCGCATACACTTCTTCAGATTGACCAAGAAGAAGTGGCTTCTCTTCGCCATAGCTAACGATCGAGATTTGGTCAGCTTGTACACCTAGCGCTTGTAGATATTTCGCTACAGCTTGTGCACGACGCTCACCTAGCGCGATGTTATATTCAGGCGTACCACGTTCGTCAGCATGGCCTTCGATGGTAACTTTCATTGCTGAATTTTTGCTTAGGTAAGCTGCGTGTGCAGCAAGCATATCTTCGTAATCACCAGCAATTGTCGCGTTATCAAATGCGAAATAAATGGTTTGAGTTTCACGAAGAGCTTGTTCCTTTAGCTCTTGTTCAGAGAGTTGGCCATTCGCATCAATTGGAGAAACTACAGTCGTATCAACGCTATTTG
The DNA here is from genome assembly GCF_963874405.1 of Vibrio sp. V08_P9A1T1. NCBI lineage: Bacteria > Pseudomonadati > Pseudomonadota > Gammaproteobacteria > Vibrionales > Vibrionaceae > Vibrio > Vibrio sp. V08_P9A1T1. Next base: position 1,562 of record NZ_CAWNIB010000078.1, on the reverse strand, counting down.
CTGAACCTGAAGTAGACTGGTTAGTTTGAGTACCAGAAGCGTTTGTCGCTTCATCGCTTGAACTACATGCAGTTACTGCAAGTACTGGTAGCGCAATCAGTAGCCCTTTAAGAACTTTATTAAGTTGCATTTTTTTTCCTTACTTTTTGATACTTACTTGCTATAAAAACGGAGACCACGCAGGAGCCCTAACGCGACCATTTGTTGCCGGTAATCTAGCTTTGAAACGCCCATCTATAGACACCATCGAAAGTACATTCGCTTTGTTATAAATAGAACTGTATATGACCATACCACCATTGGGTGCAATACTTGGAGACTCATCGAGCAAAGTCTTTGTTAGAATTTGCACTGAACCAGTTTCCAAATCTTGTTTCGCCAGATTAAAACCCGAATTACTTCGGTTTACCATGACAAGGAATCGACCATCAGGCGTTATTTGTCCACCTAAATTCTGGCTACCTTGCCATGTCAGACGATTGGTAGAACCGTCTGATAAATTTACTTGATATATCTGTGGTTTACCACCCCGATCCGAAGTAAATATTAGCGATTTACCATCAGGATGCCAGAACGGTTCTGTATTATTTGATCTGCCACTCGTTATTTGTTTCAGCTTCTTGGTTGCCAAGTCCAGAGTATAAACCTGTAAGCTGCCCGTTTTAGACAACACCAAAGCAAGGGTTTTCCCATCTGGCGAGAACCTCGGTGCCCCATTATGGCGTGGGTACGAGGTCACTTTCTCTCTTTCACCAGTATAAATATTCATGATGAATATTTCCGCTTGGCCGTTTTGGAAGCTCACATACGCCAGTTGCTTACCATCAGGTGACCAAGTCGGTGACATCAAAGGCTGTTTTGAACGAAGTACTAAACGTTCATTGTAACCGTCATAGTCAGCAACCCTTAGCTGGTAAGGATATTGTTCATCGTCGTTGACCACCACGTAGGCAATACGAGTGAGAAACGCACCCTTATCACCCGTGAGTTCTTGATAGACCAAATCTGAAATTCGATGCGCATACTCACGCATTCGGTTTGCTGGTACGGTGGCAACTTTATTGAATAAAACATGATCTTTAGAAAGCACCAACTGTCCATCGTTACTTAATGCTTTGCTTTGGCCTTGTGTCAGTTGACCACGCACTACATCTACCAATTGGTAATTGATGACATAGTTACCTTCTGCATTTTGCGTAATGCTACCTGTGAGCAAAGCATCAACACCAATACTGGTCCAAGCATCAAACTTCACATCGGTTTCATTGTAAGGCGTTTGTGGCATTTTGCTGGTCGCAATCGGGCTGAATTTACCACTACGTTGCAAATCTGACGCGATCACCGCAGAGACATCCTGCGGTAATTTTGTTTTGCCTTCCCACTTAAACGGTACGATAGCAATCGGCCTTGCTGAATTAATGCCGTCGGTGATCACAAGCTCCAATGCGGCGTTGGCGAGCTGTACACTACTTGCGATGACAAGTAAGCATCCTAACATCAATCGCTTTAACACAAGCTTTGCCTTCTAATTTGGTTCTACAGTTAAATTAATGTTTTTCAAT
>NZ_CAWNIB010000077.1:0-31680 GCF_963874405.1 Vibrio sp. V08_P9A1T1 | reverse complement strand
GGCGTAGCCCGTGCCGAAATCATCAAGTGACAACGTCACACCTAGTTGGTGTAGAATTCGCAGTGTGTTGCGAGCCACCACTTCATCCGCAATCAAACAGCTTTCTGTTACTTCCAACTCTAAGTACCGAGCTGGAAGTTGGTAGGTGTTCAGTAGTTCACGAACTTGGTCTGCGAATTGGGCATTCTTCAATTGGACGGCTGAAACGTTAATAGCCATTTTGAAATTATCGACCTGTTTTGCCCATTGGCTCGTTTTTTCGATGGCCGATCGCAGGACAAAGTTACCCACTTCAAAAATCAGTCCATTTTGTTCGGCCATGTGAATTAAGGTTTCATTGGATATATCGCCCAATACGGGATGCCGCCAACGTAGTAGCGCTTCTGCCCCCGTCCAGCGATGAGTGGTTGGAGAGACCTTAGGTTGAAAATAGAGCATGAGCTCATCGTTGCGCACTGCTCGTAATAAGTAGCTTTCTAATTGGTTGATTTGCCGGAGTGAGTCACTGAACACTTGCGAGTGATAGCAAAACTTATGACCGGAATCTTTGCAAGAGACCATGGCAGCAGAAGCTTGTTTGAGCAGTTCTATAGCATTGTCAGTGTCTAAACTCGTTGCAATACCAATATAGGAATGAAGATGAACATTATGGTCATCGAGCTTAAATTCAGAATGACCGATTTCGACCAATTTATGGCACAACTTTTCCAAGTGACGCGCTAATAGTTTTGTTTTGACGATCAAGACTAAATCTGTCGACGTGGGTCGAGCGGTCAATATTTCAATTTTATCGCAGCGTCCTAGTCGCTCACGATATCGAGCGATGACTTGATCCCATGCTCGGTAGCCAAAGTGAGATTGAATATGACGAGCATTAGTGAAACCAATATGAATGGCGGCAACTTCGGTGTGCTGCTTTGTTGCTTGTAAAAGGCTATTTTTGAGCTCCAGTTCAAGTGCGTTGCGATTTAAAAAACCTGTGCTGATGTCATGCCACTTTTGATATTGAATCTGTTGTTCTGCGGCGCGGCGTTTATCGATTTCTTGCGTGAGCGAGTAGTTGAGATCAGCAAGATCTTGTGTTCGGTTATCGACGCGAAGCTGAAGCTCATCATTGAGCTGCTGAAGTCTTACCTGTTGGTATAAGGTGGTGAGCTGGGATTCAATGGTATCGCGAAAACTCTCCAGTAACTGCCGATAGGTGGGGCCAAAATGGTTCTCCTTGTTATCGAGTACGCAAATGGTGCCAAATATATCACCATTCGGCCACTTTAATGGGATGCCACAATAGGCAATCATGCCCAGTGGTACATCTGGATTATGCATCCATTTTTTATCGGCTAAAGCATTCGGGACCAATAGTTCCTGCTGTGTTTGCATCACAGTTTCACAGTACAGACCTTGTCCTAAGGGTTCTTTATGTCCGGTTTGATAGGGGTTGTCGACGTTGGTATTTTTACAGAATATTTCGAGTTTTTGCTGGCTAGCACGCATGATCAATGCGCTCGGGACGTTTAAAATTTCAGCGAGTAAATTCACAATGCGTTGCCATCCATCCATCATTGAAGAGGGGATGAGCATCTCATGTGTCTTTATTTTCGACATATTATCAAATTCCTTTGGACAACAAAGCTTAAAAAAGCCGAGCATTCATTGCTCTAGACTGACGATGACAAGATCCGCTCCTATGACCATAGTATGGTATTAAGAATAAGAACGCGCCGCCAATGTAACAAAAAAAAGCCCCAATAAAATATTGGGGCATTGAGATAGTTAGCTGTGTCTCGTAAATGATACGGAAGGAGTTAATCGGCTTGCTTGATATAATGGTCGATATTAATTTCTTGAGCATAATCAACACAATCAAAGTCGAAGCCATTGAGCTGCATGAATTCTCGCTTAAAGCCCTTGTAATCACCTAGTTGCTTAAAGTTGTACTGATCCATTTTCTCCAGTAAATCGGCCACTTTTTGCTGAGTATCTGGGTTGAGCTCCCAATCATCCATACGGATCAGTCGTTCGCCATCAACGGGTACTTTGCCTTTGCTAGAGAGTTTTTCGCTAAACAGACGCTGCATCTGCTCGATACATCCTTCGTGCGTCTCTTTTTCTTTCATCACCTTATACAATGCGACAATGTAAGGGCTTAAATTGGGAATGAACACGCTCGCCTTCGTGACTAAAGCTTTGCAAACAGTTGCGTAAGCCCCGCCGCCATAGTTAGACAATTTTAGGTTGAGAGAGTGGCTGGTTTGGTGCAAATCAATTTTGGCGCGTCCAAGTGTACCGTCAAGATAAATGGGGTGAGTAATCTGAGGGCCGATGTATGAAAAAGCAATTGTTTTACACCCTTGTGCAATCGATTCAGTGTTGATCAGCGTATCTATCCAGTTTTCCCAATCCTCGCCACCCATCACCTTCAGTGTACTTTCGATCTCTTCGTCATTTGCAGGGGCAATGGTGGTTTCTACCCACGTATCGTTTTCTAGTAATATCGTCGCACCAGAAACGGCCTCACCAATCGGTTTGATGGCGGAGCGCCAATACTGATCTGAATTGGGTTTTGGTCTCATGCCGCTGGCGATACTGTAAATGACTAAATCGACTTCCCCTTCAAAATAGGTCTCTATCGCTTCAATCACTTGCTCGCGTACTGATGGTGAAAAAACATCCCCATCGATATTGACGGCGACTCGACCCGCTTGCTCGGCCTGTTGTTTAAAAAAGAGATTGTTGTACCAACCAGCACTACCAACCCCTTTTTCTGATGGCGTTTTTTCAAAGGAAACGCCAATCGTATCGGCTTCTGAACCACCAAAGGTCAGGGCAATGCGGGCGGCGAGCCCAAAGCCTGAAGATGCGCCTAAAATGAGAACTCGTTTTGGCCCGTGAGTGATCGGTCTGCAAGATTTTACGTAATTAATCTGTTGTAACACAGCTTGTTCGCATCCGAGTGGATGAGCAGAGCGAGCGACCACACCTTTGATCACAGGTTCAATGTGCATAGTTTGTACCTTTGCGGTTAGGGGAATGGTCTAAAAAATATCGTAAAACTAGGTAAAGTTCATTGAGCTGAGGCATTAAAATCAGAGATGCTCTGCTAAATGTTGCGCAACAAAATTGGCGATCCACGGCTGAGCGTCGACCGTCGGATGTAAGCCATCAGCCATCATCCACTCGGGTTTAATGATCACTTGCTCTAAGAAAAAGGGCAGTAACGGCACAGTGTGTTGGAGGCTAAGCTCAGAATAGAGGCTATAAAAGGCATCGCTGTAGCGTTTGCCATAGTTTGGTGGAATGCGGATCTGCATCAAAAGAGGGGTTGAGCCTGCTTTTTTTATTTGGCCAATGATGGCGGTTAAATTGCTGCTGATCAATTGAGGTGGAAAGCCACGCAATCCGTCGTTCGCACCAAGCTCAATAAGCACCGCATCAGGGGTATGCAGGGTGAGTAGTGGCGGTAAGCGGGCTAGGCCATTGCCCGTTGTATCGCCAGAAATACTGGCATTAATGACATCAATGTCTGATTTACCTTCAGCTTGCAACGCATTAGGTAGCAAGCTAGGCCAAGCGTTTTCAATCGGCATTTGGTAACCGGCGCTTAAACTATCACCCAATATCAAGAGTGTGGTACTACTAGCGCTAGCCGAGAATAATAAAATACAAATCAAGGAAAGAAGTCGAGTCATGCAAACATCCGTTATTAGAGCACATTCATTATCTAAAACAGTCTCTACCAATCAAGAGCATTTAACAATCCTAAAAGAGGTAAACCTAGAGATCAAAAGTGGTGAAAGCGTGGCGATAGTCGGAACGTCTGGTGCGGGGAAATCAACCCTGATGACGCTGTTGGCTGGGCTTGATACGCCGACACGCGGAGAGGTAGAGCTATTGGGTCAGCCATTGTCTCAACTGGACGATGAAGGACGTGCGGCGATCCGCAGTCAATCTGTTGGCTTTGTGTTTCAAAGCTTTTTGCTGATCCCAAGCTTGTCTGCGTTAGAGAACGTGACGCTACCTTGTTTGTTAAAAGGCGAAAAAGAGGATGTGGATCGTGCTAAATCCTTGTTGACGGCCGTTGGTTTATCGCATCGAATGCATCACTCTCCTGCACAACTTTCAGGGGGCGAGCAGCAACGAGTCGCGCTAGCAAGAGCCTTTATGATCAATCCGAAAGTGCTGTTTGCCGATGAGCCTACTGGCAACCTTGATCAAGAAACCGCGGCAAAAGTGGTTTCATTATTGTTTGAATTAAATAAGCAGCACGGAACGACCTTAGTGCTGGTTACCCATGATCCCGCTCTTGCGGCTCAATGTGACCGTATTTTCCACATGCAAGCTGGTATGTTGGAGGAGCGGTAATGAGCGAGATGTCGAGCCGTTCACTCAATAAACGATTAATTCGCTGGAGCTTAGGTGAAATCCGCCACGGACAGTTGTGGCCTATTTCAGTGGCGCTAACCTTGATCATTGCTTGTATTTTTGCGCTGACTGCCTTAGCTGAGCGTATGGAGCAAGTGATTGTTAAACAAGGTAAAGACGCACTCACTGCCGATAGTGTGTTTGTTTCCGCAAACCCACCCCCAGCGTCATTGCTCGATCAGATCGAGCGCTTGCAATTGCCGTCTTCACTACTTACACGTTACGCGACAATGGCATTCAGTGAGCGCGGTATGCAGTTAGTCACTGTCAAAGCAGTGGATAGTGCTTATCCGCTACGCGGTGAAATGCGTCTTTCTGATGATGTGACGACATTTCAGCACCTTGCGCCGAATCAACTGTGGTTAGATGAACGAGTATTTGCGCAATTAGACGTTCAAATTGGTGATCAGGTCACGCTGGGCGATGCCGACTTTACGGTCTCGGGACGCATCCTTGAGGAGCCGGGACTCAGCTTTAATCCGTTTCAACAGATGCCCGCGGTGTTGATCCACCAAGACGATGTGGCTCGTACTGGTGCACTTCAATTGGGGAGCCGAGTGCAATTTAGCGTGTTCATTAATGGTGATGATGGACAGATTGAAGCAGTAAAACAGCCCGTTACTTTAACGCCTAGCGATCGTTGGCGCGACCGAGATAGCGCCAGCCGAACGAATGAGGTTTTTGAACGCACAGAGCAATATTTGTCGTTAACCGTAGCGATTGTGATCATCATGGCGGCAACCACATTAGTCCTGACTTGTCAGCACTATGTTTCTACGCGGCAAAAAACCATCGCCATGTTAAAAAGCCTTGGAGCGAGCAAACGTTGGATCCGCCAATGGTTGATCGTACAAGTGGTGATTTTGTTTGTTTCTGCTGCGGTGCTTGGGGTATTGATCGGCATTGGCCTAGAGTCTTTATTACGCGTGCCGCTGGTGGATTTATTGCCTACGCCTTTACCGAGTTATGGCGCTAAACCCGCTTTTATTGCGCTGATAGCGAGTGTATTGATCGCTTTTCCTGCACTCGGTATTCCTTTACTGCATTTGCTAGATACCAGTGCGCTCAATGTCATGCAAACAGAGCGAGCGAAACCGAATCATCGCCGTAATGGGTTGCTCATCTTGATTCCGTTGGTGCCGATGCTGTGGGTTTATTGGAATAATCTCTTAGTGTGGATTGTGTTGGCTGGGATAGTGACGCTTTTTGCAGTGCTTGCTGTGGTCAGTGTTTTGGTGGCTCGTAGTTTAGGACGTCTTCCGCTCTCTACCGCGCTTAAATTAGCGCTCAGCCGAATCAATCGTTCGGCAATCACGACCGGAGTCCAGTTCGGCGCGTTAGGACTATCGTTAATGTTATTGGCGATCATCTGGTTAGTGCGTACCGATTTACTCTCTGATTGGCAGCGAACCTTACCCAGCGATGCTCATAACGCATTTGCACTCAACATTTCACCAAATGAAGTTAATGATTACCTTAACACGTTAGACAGCGCCAACATTGTGCGTTCGCAAGCCTATCCGATCATCCGAGGGCGTTTATCGACTATTAATGGCATAGAGGCCAAGCAACAAGCTCAAGGTGAAGAGGGGAGTGATGCGTTGAGGCGAGAGCTCAATTTCACTTGGGGAGAATCGCTACCCAGCAACAACCAACTGACGGCAGGAGTGTGGACAGAGCAAGGTGGAGTTTCGGTTGAATCCGACGTTGCTCGTGATTTGGGGCTGGAACTGGGAGATAGTTTAGGGTTTGTGATCAATAGCCAAACCGTGGAAGCGAAAGTAAATTCCATTCGCCAAGTCGAGTGGCGAGAAATGAAGCCTAACTTCTATTTCATTTTTACCCCAGACTTATTGCAGGAGATCCCTGCCACGTGGCTGGTGAGTTTCAGAGCGCAAGATCAAGATAACGCTTTGCTTGCCACCCTTGCTCGCACTTACCCTACGGTCAGTTTGATGGATATCCGGGCAATGGGCGATAAAATTCAAACTTTGCTGACGCAAATTATCTGGTCAGTGACAGTGCTGGCCGCAATGGGCGTGATTGCTGGTATTTTGCTGATTTTTACTCTGCTGCGTTTAAGTTTAAGCCAGAGGCAACAAGAAATTCGCTTATACCGCACTTTAGGGGCCAGCAAGCGCCGCGTCGAGCAAACTATTTGGGCTGAATACGGTTTGATGGCGCTCATTGCCGGAGTCGTCGCAAGCCTTGGCTCTGACGCGGTGGTGGCCAGCGTCATGAAGTTCGGTTTTGAACTAGAACCTATGGCGCATTACAGCATGTGGTTGGTGCTACCCTTGGCGACGTTTTGCACATTATCGCTGGTCGTGAGTAGTTTAATTAAGCGGCTGTTAACCCCTATAAATAAAGACTTTAACTAGCGGTATCCATAATCCCAGACGGAGTTATCCACAAAAACAGTGGATAAAGTTTGGGATAACTCGACGGCTTGATAACGGCCTATTTGCGCTTAGCCCCGTAGTTACCTTGGGTTGCGCAGTTTTGTTATTCACAAGGTTGAAAAAACGTCGTTTTGGCTTTATTGAGTCAAGCAATTTTTTAAGTTATTTGTCGATTATGCGTATTGCTTGTTAGTCGTAAAGCAGATAAGACCACGTGAAAAATGTGATTTTAATAACGCTTTACAAGCTTTAGAATGCATCCGGGTTTTCCAGAGTACTCGTATCTTATGTCATATAAAAAGTTCAATACAGATTCTCCATGTGTCGCAATTATTGGTGGGGGTGTGGCTGGTGCCACTGCCGCCGTTCATATGGGAGAACTGGGGCTCAATGTGCTGCTTTTGGAAAAAAGCGCTGGCCTCGTTAATGGGCCGCCGATTTGCCATCTGCACGCGGGCGGTAACCTCTATCGCGAAATTTCGCAGCAGCAGTGTCTTGAGTTACTTAAGCAGTCGATTGAAACCGTCAGGCTCTATCCCCACACGCTGAATAAGCGACCTACTGTGATTGCTGTTCCGCATAGTGATGGCGGTGAGCCGCAAGCCCTATTACCAAGGCTAGAACTTATTCAGCGCAGCTATCAACAATTGGTTGATGAAGACCCACGTAATCAACAGCTTGGTCAACCCCAAGAGTATTTCAAACTCTACAGCCGTGAAGCACTGCAGGTATTAGCAACTCAGCAACAGAGTGATCAACCGACATCATTCGATGATTGGGTGCTCCCTTTTGCTCAACATGCAGATTTAAATCAGTTGAAATACCCAGTCATTGCGGTGCAAGAATACGGTTGGAGTGTTTTTCGTCTGGCGGCCAGTGCTGAGCTTGCGTTAGCGGCGATGCCTCATTGCCAAGTTTTAACGCACGTTAAATTAATCAAATCTGATTTTATTGATGAGCAATGGCAGCTCGTTTATTTGGATGATCAAGAGCATGAACACGTTATCCATGCCGATTATTTAGTCAATGCATGTGGTTATGAAACGGGAATAGTCGATGATTTGGCTAAGGCTCCGCGTCAACGCTTGGTGGAATTTAAAGCGGCTTACGTTACCCGTTGGGCAGAATGCGACCAGCAATGGCCAGAAGTGATTTTTCACGGGCCAAGAGGCACCCCACAAGGAATGGCTCAGCTAACACCGTATGCTGATGGTCTATTTCAGTTGCATGGTATGACCGAGGGAATCACGTTATTTAAAGATGGGTTAGTGGCCTCGCAAGCTGGATCATCACAGCCCGTATTGCCTGATTATCTCGAACGCAAAATTAAGAACGGCTGGCAACAGGACGCACTGCAAGAGCGCAGTGAACGAGCCATACACCACATGAGTCAGTTCATCCCACAGTATATTCAAGCACAAGTGGCTGGTAAGCCACTGTTTGGTGCGCAGCAAATTCCCGGCCAAGATGCCACATTACGAGCCGCTGATGTTACGTTTGAAGCTCATAATTATGCGCGAATCGAAGTGGTCAAAGGTTCATCTGCGTTGGAAGCGGCAACTAAAATTGTTCAGCATTGGCAGTTAGTGAACGATGAAGACTTGCTACAATCGATAGAAGTTCGTCACCCAATCAGCATGAGTTTGGCTCTTGAACAGGTGGAAGAGAAAGCCATCGCGTTAGCTAAGGCACGCGCTTATCCTGAAGCATTGGCAAAAATTGTCGGTATGGTTTGATTGGTGACACCTTGCGGTTTTCTAAAGGAGCAAGGTGATAGTTGTTAGTAGCCGAAATAACGCGCCCATTGGCACCAAACCTCTTGCAGGCCTTGTATATCACCTTTGACAAAACGTATTTTCTGCCCCGGTTTTGCTTGTGCCAAACGGGGCAGATCAATGCGAGCCACACACCCTAATTTAGGGTAACCGCCGATGGTTTGGCGATCGTTGAGTAAAATGATCGGTTGGCCATCTGGCGGGATTTGAATCGCCCCCAAAGCAATTCCTTCCGATAAAATAGGTGTCGCGGGTGGGGTAACCGTATCGCCATTAAGACGATAGCCCATGCGATCGGCATGCTGACTGACAGTGAAGCTGGTTTGATAAAAGCGATCGAGTTGCTGCGATGAAAATTGCAGGGCTTGGTAGCCTTCAATGACGCGTAATTTAAGTGGCAGATTATAATCAGGCTTATAACGAAAAGTGATGTGTACGGGTTTGTTATCGATAGCGTGGGGATTAAAGTGCAGTGAATCGCCCGCTTGCAGTGGTACGCCGTTTTGCGTTAACCCACCAAGCTGTTCTTTGGGTACGGTGGCAACACTACCTAAATGGTGAGGCACAATGAACCCTCCGCGCACGGCCAAATAAGCTCTTAAGCCATTTTTGGCTAGGCCAAATTTCAGTGTTTGCCCGGCTTGCGCGCTAAAGCTTTGCCAATTACCAATCAGTTTTCCATCTAACGTGGCCGATAAATCACCACCTGCAATTGCCAGCATACATGGGTGTTCAACATGAAATTCCGCCTGACCAAGCGTGATTTCAAGCGTTGCTAAATTGACTCGGTTACCCAGTAAATGGTTGGCCCAACTGTAGGCGTAATCATCGACTGGTCCTGATTGAGTAACACCGATATGACTGAGACCAAAGCGGCCAAAATCTTGAATTAAGCTCAGTTGACCGGGTTTTATCACCTGTAGTAGGGGGCTCATGAATGGTGCTCCCACTGCGCGGCTAATTGAGGTATTTCACCTCCTAATGATAAAAATTCCTCGCGAGTCATCGCTGTAAACTTCACTTTAGTTCCAATCGAAAAAGGCGTCATTGGTGTTTGATGAGGAGAAAAGAGCGCATGGGGGCAATTGGCGATGATATTCCATCCTCCGGGAGAGTTGTTCGGATAGACGGCCGTTTGCTGTTCTGCAATCGCGACACTGCCTTTGGCCACACTAAGGCGTGGGGTGGCATGGCGCGGTAAGCGTAATTGTTCATCTACTTCAGCCATAAAGGCAAAGCCTGGTGCAAAACCGACGGCACAAACGGTGTAGACCGTTTGAGTGTGTAGCGCGATAACTTGTTGCGTGGATAAACCAAGCGCATGGTAGCGCTTCAAATCTGGGCCGACACTTTCATCGTAGTAAGCGCCAAGCTCAACCAAATTGTGGGTGGCTTCCACAGCTAAAGATAAGGCCGCGATCGCTGTGATCAATTGCTGCTCTAGCTCCCTTTGAGTTATACGATAAGGAAGGTAATCGATCAAAATGGTAGTGTAAGAGGGAGTGACATTCATCAGGTAAGCAGAAAACTGCACCATGATCTGTTGTGCAACTTGTCCGATATCGAGTGACAGATCGGCCGATGGCGGGTGAGCAAAACGCAATAAGAGGCTGCATTCCGCAACGGGTTCAATGCTGTAGTTCAATGTCACTTAACACTCCTTGTGATGACGTTGTAGCCGCTAGGAGATACACGTGTAATGGTTCAACGCTCTCGTAGACAAATTCGGATTTTCTCTATCAGTTCAATCGCTGCCGGATTATCGCCATGCACGCAAATCGTATCGGCTTCGATAGGGATCACAAAGCCATCCGAACTGGTCACTTTTCCGTAATCAACCAGTTGTTTAATTTGATTGATGATCGCCTCTTCATTAGTCAGCACTGCATTGGCCTGGCCTCTTGGAGTGAGCATACCATTAGCGAGATAAGTCCGGTCGGCAAAGGCTTCAAACAGCAATGGCACGTCATAAATATCGGCGATATCAAGGTAATCTTGGTTATTGCCTGAAGCTAAGATCATCAAGGGCACATTGAAGCAAGAAACTGCATCGACCACTGCGCGAAAGACAGATTTGTCACGCATCATATCGTTATATAAAGCCCCATGAGGTTTGACGTAGCTTATCTCGGCATTTTTGCTCTCACATAATGCCTTGAGTGCACCAATCTGGTAAATCAGTAACTCGCAGATCTCTTCTTCGCTAAAACTCATTGAACGGCGACCAAAACCTTGCAAATCGGGGTAACCCGGGTGAGCGCCAATCATTACATCAAATTGAATCGCCAGCTCAATCGTTCGGCTCATCACGTGTGGGTCAGAGGCATGAAAGCCACACGCAATATTGGCCATGTCAATCCAAGGCATCACCAACTCATCAGCGCCCATTTGCCATGCACCGAAGCTCTCGCCCATGTCACAATTGAGAGTGATTGTTCTTCTTGTCACGGGTTGCATCATCCTTGAGTGTCCATGTTGAGTAACTTGCCGTAATCAAAGGCAATATACAGTGATCGGATTCATTGTTTGGCGATAAGTATGGGCCGAAAGAGAGCGAATTGGCCTGATAGACAAACATTAAAGCAGATTGATTTATAAGTGAAGTTTAGGTTGAAAGTCGTTAAACTTGCACAACCAATGTCAGAAGGTAAAAACAATGAAAGTATTAGTGACAGGCGGGATGGGGTATATCGGCAGCCATACCTGCATTCAAATGATCCACGCCGGTATGACACCCGTAATTTTTGACAACTTATACAACAGTAAAGCATCGGTTTTAGAGCGCATCGAAAAAGTGTCCGGTGTGAAGCCGCTGTTCGTCCATGGTGATGTACGCAACCAAGCACAACTGGTTGAAGTGATGAAAGCGCAAAATATTCAAGCGGTGATCCATTTCGCAGGCTTAAAAGCAGTCGGTGAGTCAGTAGAAAAACCATTGGAATATTACGATAACAATGTGAATGGCACATTGGTACTGGTGGCGGCCATGCGTGAAGCTGGCGTGAAGGCACTTGTTTTTAGTTCATCTGCAACCGTATACGGTGACCCAGCCTCAGTGCCTATTACCGAAGATTTCCCAACCAGCGCGACCAACCCTTATGGCCGTAGTAAGTTAATGGTTGAAGAGTGCTTGGCCGATTTCCATAAAGCCAACCCAGATTGGAGCATTACACTGCTGCGCTATTTTAACCCTGTAGGTTCACATCCATCAGGCGAGTTAGGTGAAGATCCACAAGGTATTCCGAACAACCTAATGCCTTTTGTCTCGCAAGTGGCCGTGGGTCGAAGAGCATTTCTCTCTGTTTTTGGCAGTGATTACCCAACTAAAGACGGCACAGGGGTTCGCGATTATATTCACGTAATGGACCTAGCCGATGGTCATATTGCTGCGCTGGAAAAAGTAGGCCAACAAGCAGGCTTGCACATTTATAACCTAGGCACAGGAAATGGCTACAGTGTACTAGAGATGGTGAAAGCGTTTGAACAAGTGTCAGGTAAAAGCGTGCCGTACCAATTGGTCGAACGTCGCGCTGGTGATATTGCGGAGTGTTGGGCAGATCCAAGCAAAGCGATGGCGGATCTAGGTTGGAAAGCGACTCGCAGCCTAGAAGCGATGACACAAGATACGTGGCGTTGGCAGTCAAATAATCCACAAGGTTATCCTGAGTCTTAAGCTCTTGCTTCAACTTCTCTGCGATGAATGAACTAAATAGCCAGTCAAATGACTGGCTATTTTGATCTGACTTGGTTACTTAAGCAATCCAATGATCAGTTAGTCCGATAACGGCTTAAAATTTCACCAAGGTTGCGCGAAGCGTTTGCAAGGCTAGCGACACCTTGCGATGAGGTTTGCGCAACACTGCGAATCGCATTGGATTGTGTACGAATATCGCTCAGCTCAGCAGCAATATCATTAGCAACGGCGCTTTGCTCCTCGGCTGAAGTTGAAATTTGAATACTCATGTCATTGATCATTTTTGCTGATTCAGCAATTTGATTGACGTTATTGCCGATGTTAGCGACTAAATCACTACTGGTTTGAGCTTGACTAACCGTTTGCTCAGTAATGCGTGCGATATCTTGACTTTCGGTTTGCAGCTTCTCAATCATGGATTGAATTTCAACAGTAGCCGCTTGCGTGCGGCTAGCTAAGGTGCGAACTTCATCAGCTACCACGGCAAAACCGCGCCCTTGTTCACCAGCACGTGCCGCTTCTATTGCAGCGTTCAGTGCCAATAAGTTCGTCTGTTGCGAAATGGCATTGATGGTGGTGATCACATCGTTAATCTGCGCCGTATTTTCATTCAATGTTGAAACCGAATGAGAGGCTTGTTCAATGAATTTTGACAACTGGGAAATTTCATTAATCGCTTGCTGAACTAGCTGTGAGCTCTCTTCCGCTTGTTTTGAATCTTGCTCGGCTTGCTGATTGGCTTGTTGGGAAATGGTCGACACTTCTTGCGCCGAGGCTGTCATCTCTTCCATAGCCGTGGCGACGGAATCCAATGAAGCGTATTGGCTACTGATTTGTTGCTCGCTCTCTTTCATCTCATGGGCAAAAGAGCTGGATGTTTCACCGAGAGTGGTGGCGTTTTGTTTCACTGAAACTACCAGTTCGGTCAAGGTGTCCATGGCGTTATCGAGCGCGCAGCCAATGGTGCCAAACTCATCGCGACCGGGATGAAAACCTAATCGTGAAGTTAAATCACCTTTTGAAATTTTCAAGGTTGTTGTGTACAGCACCCACAATGCACCGCCAATAAAAGTAGCGACCCAATAGAGGAAAATAGCAAAAGGGATTGCCCACAAATAGCTCAACAGAAAAGTCGAGAGTGCCGATCGCCGAGCGTCTTTTTCAAGATAAGAGAGATTCTCTGTCAGTGCGTAAACTTTGCCATCGCTGTGTTTTGCTGTGGCGGTAATCACCCCTTTTTGATAACTAGTTGCGGCTAAAGAATGGCGAGTTTCAACCGCTGAAAGGATTTGTGGATCTGCGCCGCTGGCAAGCAGACCTTGCAGTTTGTACTCAACGGCCAACTTCGATTGCGCTTCTATCTGGGCCAGTGAATCAACATAGCGATTTCCTGCGACAAAGCTTAAAGCGGTGAGGAATAAAGCGAAGATCACCCACATCTTGTCATTAATTGACATTTTAATGAACACGCGGTCAATCGTCCTGAACTGAACTTCTTTCATTGCTGCTCCGATATGCAAAAAAGTAATAGTAAATTTTATAAATATACTAAGGCTAAATGTGTGTGTTCGTGCAGAATTTTATGAAATGAATGTTGACTTAAATATCAAGATTGAGACTTTGATCTTATTTTAGGTTAAAAAAGTGGGGAGAGTAATATTACTCTCCCCACTTTTAACTTTAATTGATTAACCCAGAGCGGGTAGTACACCAAGGCTAATAAAGATTTGCGAAGTGACGATCATCAAACCAATGGTTGCTGTCATGGTCAGAGCCAGTTTGCCGCCTCTGACTTGATATTGTGTTCCACCCTGCGGTTGGAATACTTGGTTTGAACGCACTTTAATCACCATCACAATCGGTAAGAATATGGCCAAAATAGTCAACGCAATAGCCGCGTAACCGAGCGCCATAATAAAGCCTTGAGGGTAAAATAGCGCAAAGACTAATGGTGGCAGATAGGTGATGACGGAGGCAGCCATACGGTGCAATGGAATGTTCTTTTTCTTAATCGTATCGCCCATGAATTCAAACAAGCCCAAGCTTACGCCTAAGAATGACGTCAAAAGTGCAAGGTCGGCAAACACGCCAATAATGCTGCTTAAATTGGATTGATGAACGGTTTGCCCTAATGTCACAATTAGCGCACTCAGGCCGGAATTCTCAACCAGCTGAGGTTGGCTAACGACACCTAACGTGACGATCTGCCAAAAAATGTAAATAATCAACGGGATAGCAGAACCAATTAAGATGGCTTTGCGCAGCGAAGGGGTGTCGCCATCTAAGTAATTCACAATCGCCGGAATACTGCCATGGAAACCGAATGAGGTGAAAATGACGGGAATTGCAGCAACGATTAAGCCTTGCTCAAGTGGCATACTAAGCAAGTATGACTGAGAAACATTAGGTGCAAGAAATGAGAGCACTATAATCATCGCGACCATTTTACCGGCAAACAGCAGGCGGTTCACTTTATCAACCGTGCTGGTGCCGATCGTCACCACAAGTGCAACCAGTAAAGTAAAAAGCAAGGTGCCTAGCGGATTGCTGATCTCAATGCCAGCAAACTCTGTCAGGCGATGAGTGAATTGTGCGCCGCCACCGGCAATGTAAGCTGCACAAAGCGAATAGAACAAAAATAGCATAGCAAAGCTCGCTACCCACTTTCCTTTTTGCCCTAAGATCTGTTTAGCCAATGTATGTAAGGTGGCGTCTTTGTCTGCATATTGATGGATTTCAACCATTAACAATGCAGTGAAAGCCATTAATGCCCAGAGGGCGATCATAATCAGTAATGATGTGCCAAAGCCGATACCTGCAGAAGCGAGCGGTAGAGCTAGCATACCTGCACCGATAGTGGTCCCTGCGATGATCAAAGTACTGCCGAAAATCTTTGATTGAGTCATGGTGTAAAGTTCTTTATACGTTATGTTGTGTTTCAGGGAGTGATATATATGAATACAACGGGGTGTTGACCATTAATCCACTCATTTTGGGCTATATTGTAGAACTTCGGATTCATTTTCAACAGCTTTGTAAAAATAAAAATCCATGAGTGTATTTTTTTGTTTACATGGCAAGGTGGCGGCTAAATAAGAGTGGTCGAAATCGTTTCGCTGTGATAGATATTGTGGTGATGATTAATTTGACCATTCGCTTTCAAAAAACTGTCATATAAATCATTTAAAAAGGATCTTGCGACGTGATAATCCCGTCTCAGTAAATATCAAAGGAGGTCGATTAATGAGTGACCAATATAAAAACGATGAGTGCTTAGAGTGGCTCGACGCCATGGAGATCGGATTTGATTTATCCGATTATGACTCTGTATCTCATGAATGCTCTGAACAGAGCGCAGAATAGTACCAGCCAGCAGCCTATGCTGGCTATGCTCCTTATATTCCCCCCTCATGTATCAATTCCCTAACACTGCTGATTTCCGCTGATTTTGAATAGGCGATTACCTTGCGCTTTGTTACAATCCGCGCCCTGATTTCCAATAGGTAAGCTGCAATGTCTGATACTGTGCACCCATTCCAACGTTTAGGACTTTCAACCACATTAGTTAGCGCTCTGCAATCTTTAGGTTTTGAACAACCGACGGATGTTCAATCTCAAGCTATCCCGCATGTTTTGGCTGGTAAAGATGTCATGGCTGGGGCGCAAACGGGTACCGGCAAAACGGCAGCTTTCGGTTTACCTATTTTGCAACGTTTTCTTGATAACCAAGCTGAGCGAGAAGCCAATAGTAAAGTTGTGCGCGCGCTTGTTTTGGTTCCGACTCGTGAGCTGGCTCAACAAGTGTTTGATAGCTTAAGTGCTTATGCACAAAGTACTACATTGAAGATTGTCACCGCGTATGGTGGAACCAGCATGCAAGTGCAAACACGTAATTTACGTGGCGGTGCGGATATTTTAATTGCGACGCCTGGGCGGTTAATTGACCATCTGTTTGTGCGCAACATTATCCTGACGCAAACCGAAGTGTTGGTGCTGGATGAAGCCGATCGCATGCTCGATATGGGTTTTTTGCCTGATATCCAACGTATTTTGAAACGCATGAATGATGAACGCCAAACGCTGTTTTTCTCGGCCACCTTTGATGACAAAATCAAAGCATTAGCACACAAAATGATGCGCGACCCTGTCGGCGTGCAAATTTCACCAGCTAATGCGACCGCTGATACTGTAAAACAGATCGTTTATCCAGTGGATAAAAAACGTAAAAGTGAGTTATTAGCTTATCTAATTGGTTCACGTAATTGGCAGCAAGTCTTGGTATTTACCAGAACCAAACAAGGCAGCGATGAGCTAGCCAAAGAACTGAAATTGGACGGCATCAAAGCGGCCTCGATCAATGGCGATAAAAGCCAAGGGGCGCGCCAAAAAGCATTGGATGATTTTAAATCAGGTAAAGTTAGAGCGTTGATCGCTACTGATGTTGCAGCTCGTGGAATTGACATTCAGCAACTTGAGCAAGTGGTTAACTACGACATGCCCTATAAAGCGGAAGATTACGTGCACCGGATTGGTCGCACGGGCCGGGCCGGGCTAACGGGCTTCGCGGTCTCTTTGATGAGCCGAGATGAAGAGTATCTGCTTGAAGCGATAGAGGCCTTACTCAATCAACGCCTGCCACAAGAGTGGTTAAAAGGGTTTGAGCCGAGTTTGTTGGAAGCCTTACCGACTGAGCGTAGCAGCCGTAAACCTAGCCGTTCAGCGGAAAAAAGAAAGATGAAAGCAAAACTAAACATCCATGCAGGTAGAGGTAAGCGATAAAGCGCCCGCTTTATCTGGCCCAGTCACATTCAATATCATACAGCAACTCATTGATGGAGTTCGGACAGAGCGTCTGAGCTTCGTCGATATGGAACTTGGCGATCATCAAGTCATTAAAGAGTTGCCAATGTTTTAGTAAGCATTGGTTCACATCTTGAGTTTCATCTGACCATGTTTCTTTTAAAAATGGCGTGAGGCTCGCCGCGCCGTGCGCGTACATGATCATCTGCCATTTTATCTCCCACACCTTTATTGGTGTGGCTGAAAATTCACGGTTGTATTGCTCGGCAAGTTGTTCGACGAGCTGCTCAATTTCACCTGCACTGTCGATAAAATAATCAAACAGAGCATCTTCTTGCCTTACCGCATCGGCGATCAGTTGAATCGGCTGTTTGACGGTCAGCATATGCGCGAGCAGCCGTACAATGAACAAATACAACTGCACGTTGGCGGCGGTGTTGGCTGGGATCTCTTTCAATATATGACGTAAATAATTCTCCATATAAAGATGGAGACCATCGCTGATACTGCGCCATATTTGCTCTTTACTACCGAAATGATGACGCAGCAAACTGTGCGAAACCCCAGCTTTTTCGCTGATCGTTCGTAATGACACTCGTGCATAACCTAGCTCGCAAAACAGATCCGCAGCGACCACTAGAATATCTCTTTTGGTTTTTTGGGCATCAGTGGCACTTCGGCGGCCTTGTCTTTTGGTCATTTTTTAACTCGTCTCATTTTTTAACGAGCGCAGTTGTACCAGATTTGAGAGGTAGTTTCACGGAAAAAACGCTTTGACAGTCATAACCGATGATAAGGTTATGACTGCACAATGTTAATTGGATCAGAGATAAAGGGAGAGTTTGCTGATTAGAAAATCAATATCATCGCGTGAGACGTCTTTATGGGTCACAAAACGTACCGGATTACCTGGCGAAACTTTTATTCCATCTTGCGCCAACTGATTGGTAATTGTATGGATATCGATAGAATCAGCTAATTTGGCAAATACGATGTTAGTTTGCACTAAATCTGGATTGACGGAAAACCCGTTTAAGTCCGCTAATTTGCGCGCTAAATATTGGGCATTGTCGTGATCAGTCTTCAGCTGAGTGACTTGTTCAGTCAATGCAAGGTGGCCTGCTGCGGCCAAAATGCCGGCTTGACGCATGCCGCCACCGAGCATTTTTCTTAAACGTCGGGCCTTGGCAATGTAGGTTTTTGAACCTAGTAGTAGTGAGCCGATAGGAGCGGAAAGCCCTTTAGATAAACAGACCGTCATTGAGTCAAAGTATTGCGCAATCTCTTTAACATCCACATCCAGCGCTACAGCGGCGTTGTATACGCGCGCGCCATCTAAATGCAGTGCCAAATGGTATTGATCAACAAACGTTCGCGCTTGCGCTAAATAGGCGAGTGGTAGAACTTTGCCATTGATGGTGTTTTCAAGGCTAAGTAATCGAGTGCGAGCAAAGTGGGCATCATCAGGTTTAATGGCCGCGCGCAGTTTATCGAAGTCTAACGTGCCATCAGGGTTATTTTCGATTGGCTGCGGCTGAATAGAGCCAAGAACCGCGGCGCCACCCGCTTCATATTTGTAGTTGTGCGCTTGTTGGCCACACAGGTACTCATCACCACGCTCACAATGTGACATTAAACCCAGTAGGTTGGCTTGTGTGCCTGATGTGGTAAATAGCGCCGCTTCAAAACCGTGTCGCTGCGCGGCCCACTCTTCTAAGGCGTTGACGGTTGGGTCATCGCCATACACATCATCACCCACGTCGGCATTAGCCATTGCTTCACGCATCGCGGCGGTGGGTTTAGTAACGGTATCTGATCGAAAATCCATATAATCTCCTCATGCGTTTTTCTATTTTTGCTAGAAGCTTTTTCACTTCAATGTTTATCTGTGCTTGTACTTTATTGATAAATAAGCCCTTTATTGATGGCTAAGTATTTTATAGATAACCACACAGCTTCGCCTTACTTAGGCAGGCAATGGTTTTTGAATCTGTGATTTGCCCAGTGATGATTTTTTGCTCCAATTCCTGGATCGAAAGCGTCACCACCTCAATGACTTCATCATCGTCGCATGATAATCGTGCAGTTTTGCTTAACTGTTTAGCGACAAACAGGTGCTGTATTTCGTCACAAAATCCAGCTAATGGTGTGACTTGCCCTAAAGTGAACAGCTCACTTGCGCTATATCCTGTCTCTTCTTCAAGCTCACGGTGCGCGCATTCGGCTGGAAGCTCCCCCTTTTCTAAAGTGCCTGCTGGGAGCTCTAACAACCACTTTTTGAGTGAGGGGCGAAACTGATTAATCAGAATAATATCGCCTTGTTCTGTGATCGGCAAAATCACGGCCGCGCCCGGATGGACTATGGTGGTGTGCTCAATGCTTTTGCCTGTAGGAAGGGTTACATCCTCTTGCACTAATGAAATAGTTTTCCATGTATGTATGGTTTTGCTCATGCAAACTCTTCTTTAATTGTGGCTAGCCAATGATTGATATGGTGATAAGGGTTCAACCTTACCGAGAATCTGTGGCTAAGACAAAGTAAAACGATAACCTAAGTATCAATATTGCTTGCACAATCAGTGATGTCAGTCTCATATATGCAAACATTGATTTCGAAGAATTTCACAGAAAAGAGATCTGCTATAAGTGGGCGCTTATACTAAAATCTATTTGTAACAAAACAATAACAGTCGTATAAAGTTATGTATACAAACCATTTGGAGCGCTTAAGTGATCAATTTTACTCCTGCATCTCATGCGCAAAAAGCGCTACTTTCAGAGCGCATAAATAAGCTTGCTAAGGCTTTATCGGATGGTGTTTATGAGCGTGAAGACACCATCAAACTTTGTCTACTGGCTGCTTTAGCGGGGGAAAGTGTTTTCCTACTCGGCCCTCCTGGCATTGCAAAAAGTTTGATTGCGAAACGTCTGATCCAAGCCTTCGATAACAGCAGTTATTTTGAATACCTCATGACGCGTTTCTCAACACCAGAAGAGGTATTTGGTCCATTAAGCATTCAAGAATTAAAAGATAATGGGCGCTATGTTCGCCTAACCAAAGGCTATCTTCCTACCGCACAAGTGGTTTTTCTTGATGAAATTTGGAAAGCAGGCCCCGCCATTTTGAATACCTTATTAACGGTAGTGAATGAAAAGACCTTCAAAAATGGGAGCGATATTGAACGTGTACCAATGCGTCTTCTGGTTTCGGCATCGAACGAATTGCCGGATGAAGAGAGTGGTTTAGACGCCTTGTACGATCGCATGTTAGTGCGTGTGTTTGTCAATCGTATTCAAAATAAGCAGAATTTCAAATCGATGCTGACCGTCGGTACGCCACAAGAAGCGCGCATCCCTGAAGGGCTTGCGATTACCGATGAAGAGTACCACTCATGGCAGCGACAACTTGACGATTTACTGTTGACAGATGACGTGTTTGAAAAGTTATTTGAGCTGAAAAACATGCTAGAGCATGCCGTTGAAAACCAGCCCGCTGCGGCAAGTATTGATATGTACGTTTCAGACCGCCGTTGGAAAAAAGCGGTGAAGCTGCTCAAAGCGAGTGCGTTTTTTAATGGCCGCGACTCAATCAACCCGCTTGATTTACTGCTGCTGCAAGATTGTCTTTGGAATAGCCCCGATTCTCGCGATATTGTGCGCCGCGTTATACGCGACTTTGCGTTGAAACATGCTTTTGACCAACAAGAAGTTGAACATCAAATCGTAGTGTGTCGTGAAGAGCTGGCTGAGATTCAAGAAGAGCTAGAGTCTGAATTTGGCATGTTGCTCTCGCTGGAAACATCATCCGGTTTGATTAAAAAGCAAGTGCATCAGTTTGATACCAAATCGGCAAAAACCTATCAGGTAGGCACCACTCATGACTTGGTCAAATTGGTATTGCTGCAAAGCAATATGTCCGTCTCTGAGGCCGAAAAAGGCGATAGCCGCTGGGTTTATGTGCCTAAAAGCGAGCTTGAAAGAACGATCAAAGAGGGGCATGGCGATGTGTATGGTTATGTGAATCAAAATACCAATTTGTGCCGTTTAAGGTTTGATTTAGATGCTGGTAATAACCTCGTTCTTAAAGATATTGCTAATCGCTCGGTGTTGGTGAGTTTGGTGACTGAGCAAGGTTTAGACGAAAGTCTTTATCAAGAGTGGCTTACGAAAGCGGATCAAGCCGTTGCACAGTTGCAACATGCCGAACACCATTTGCGTAAAGTACGTTCTAAGTTTCACGGCGCTTTGCCGCATAACTTCATTGATCCGGAGCTGCCCACCGCTATGGAAGCGACGCTGCAGCATCTGCAGCAATTACTTGAATCGACTCATACCGAATGCGAAAAAACGGTGCTTCGTTTTAAAAACCTAAACCAGTTTTTTGCGTAAGGAGAGAAGATGCTTGGTGCCGATGGTTTAAATTTAGCGTTAATGATTGCCGATTCGGGCATCATTGATACGGCAGTGAATGATTTGCTTGCGCGCTCGCAAGTGATGATGATGGCTGAAAACCGCGGCGTGGCGAATTCAGTTAAAAATCACCTAACTAAGTGGCGTGGTAGTGTCAAAAAACGCATTACAAAAGTGTGTGAAACTGAGCGTTTTCAACAAGAGCTGACCTTATACCAAGAGGTAATTCACTGGGATGAAGAGACCTTCTTTACCCGGATTAACGAGATAATCAAACAGTTGGAATGGCATTCGGCATTTTATCTCCAAGCACGTCGTTTAATCGAAAAAAACAAGGGGTTGCATAACCCCATGTTCCCTCATTTCTTTTGTGATCAATGGTATCAAAGCCTTTGCCATGCGATTAAACAAGCGCAAATCAACGAACTTGAAAGTAACAAAGAAAAAGTGTTGGCCGATTTGTACCAGCGTATGGAAACCATGAAAAACATGGATAAAGTCACGGAATCGGGTGATGAAAGCAGCGTCGGTCGCTTGTGGGATATGGCATCGGCGAAGCTCAGTAAAACAGACATTAGTGTTATGAAGCGCCATGCGGAATTTTTGAAAAAGAACAAAGGATTGCAAGAGATTGCTGAACAGCTTGGGCGCATGGCTGGCGAAGTAAATGACCCGGATCTCAACCGCACTCCAGCCGAAGCGCTGCAAATGGTGGAGGAGAAATCGGACGAAGCGACGGATGACATCGTCGGCATCCACGAAAGTGATGATCTGAACAAGCTGCTGCCCAACGAAACCATGTTTCTTGCCTATCCTGAACTTGAGGTGGTTTTCTACAAGCATTTAGTGGATAAGCGCTTGATGAACTATCGCATGCAAGGCAAGTCTCGCACCTTGCGTAAAGTCAAAGCGTACCAACCAGAACACAAACAGTTTGAGATTGAAAAAGGGCCGTTCATCGTATGTGTGGATGCTTCTGGTTCCATGAGTGGTTTCCCAGAACAGTGTGCAAAAGCGATGGCTTATGCTCTGATGCAGATCGCTCTCGCTGAGAGGCGCGAGTGCTACGTGATGCTGTTTTCTACTCAGCAAATTACCTATGAGCTGACCAAGCAAGATGGCTTGCGTGAAGCGAGTGATTTTTTAAGTTATTCATTTCACGGTGGAACGGATTTAGACCCTGTGCTAGAACAATCGGTTGAACTGATGAACAGTGACAAATACCGCAATGCAGATTTGGTCGTATTGTCGGATTTCATCGCACCTAAACCGCCGGAAGCTCTGCTAGAAAAAATCGCGACCTTAAAACATCAAAAAAATCGTTTCCATGCGGTGAGTTTGTCTCGCTATGGTAATCCACAGTTGATGGCGATGTTTGATCACTGCTGGGCATACCATCCTAATCTCGTCGGGCGACTGATGAAAAAATGGTAACGATCACTTGATAAAAGCTGATGAATTGTTGCTCTAATTGTTCGCCTTCTATCCTTTGCGGGTCGATTCTTAGTCACTTGATTCATAAGTGGAAAATTTATTGTTGACTCATTTTCTTAATCCGTTAAAGTACGCCTCGTTCTCACGGCAAAGCTCGAAAGAACAATATCAGGAGTTAGTTGCTCAGCAAGATGAGCAGGGTTATTAAAAGCTGCAAAGCAATGTTTAATAACAAATGTTGTTAATAACCAAATGTTATTAATAATAAAGCTAGCGAATGTACTTCAAAAAATTTTCGATGGTGTGTAACTGATTCAGTTGACGGCATCGCAATCCAGAATTGCGTGCCCTGGTGGTGAAATTGGTAGACACAAGGGATTTAAAATCCCTCGACTTTCGAGTCGTGCCGGTTCAAGTCCGGCCCGGGGCACCATCTATTCTTTGCTCATTAAGAGCAACAAAAAATTAAAGGCGCGATGGCAGACTGGTTATGCAGCGGATTGCAAATCCGTGGACCTCGGTTCGACTCCGGGTCGCGCCTCCAAAAACAAAAAAGACGCTTTTTAGCGTCTTTTTTTGATCTATGTGATTAAGAATCAACAGCCTGCTTAGAAAATAACGCCATCGGTATGATGGCGTTAACATGACATTGACAGCAATGCACAGAGGTGAGTGTTAAGCTGCCTTTTCGGTTTGATAATTTCCCAGTAGGGCACTGTAAATTTCTTGGTCGCTTAAGACGCCGACGAGCTGATTATTTTCCATCAGAAGAATCGGATTTTGAGTTCGATGTTTCAACTCAATCGCGCTACGCATATCAATATCAGGTGTTGTAATAATCATCATCGATGAATCAATGTTCGACATATCGCTGACTTGGGTATCCCAGTGGATAAGAGCGGTCGACGTTGCTCCATATAGTGTCAGAGTTTTATCATGTTGTGCGACCCAAACATCCTGTTTTTTGCAGACCTGCCAACGTTCGTCTTGTTGCTTTAACTGTTCGATGGGCTGCATTAACGAACGTCCTTTTAGTACGTTAAGAGGGTTAGTGTGTGCCACGAACTCTTTAACATAGTCCGTTTTGGGTGTAAGGACAATTTCTTCTGGCTTACCGTGCTGAATCAGTTTTCCTGACTCCATAATCGCGATGTTATTGCCTATTTTTAGTGCTTCATCTAAGTCGTGGCTAACAAATAAGATGGTTTTGTTGAGTTTGCTTTGTAGATCTAATAACTCATCTTGCAGTTGCGCACGAATCAGCGGATCAAGTGCTGAGAATGGTTCGTCCATTAACAGGATGTCACTGTCCATTGCAAAAGCACGTGCTAAACCGACACGTTGCTGCATGCCGCCAGAAAGTTCGTGGGGGAATTTATCTTCCCATTCAGCAAGACCAACCATTGTTAGCTGTTCACGAGCACGTTGGTGGCGTTTTTTCTTACTCATTCCTTGCATTTCTAAGCCAAACGCCACGTTATCTAAAACCGATAACCAAGGCATAAGGGCAAACTTTTGAAACACCATCGAGACACGATTTGTTCTTAAATGCTGAAGCGTTGCTTTATCACAGCTGGCAAGGTCAACAAAGCGTTCGCCATCTTTTAATTCTAATGATCCCCGGCTGATGGTATTCAAGCCATTCACCGCGCGCAGCAAGCTCGATTTCCCTGAACCAGACAGCCCCATCAAGACGCAAATCTCGCCTTCTTTAACAGTAAGGCTGACATTGTTTACCCCTACGACTTGACCGCAGGCATCGATAATCTCTTGGCGAGATTCACCTGCATCAAGGCGTTGCAGTGCTTCATTTGGGTTCTGACCAAAGACAACATCGAGGTTTTTAATGGTAATTGCGTCCATGATTATGCGTCCTTATTATTTTGATGTGGGGTTTTGCATAAACGATCAAGAATGATGGCGACTAAAACGATGGCTAAACCAGCTTCAAAACCTTGAGAAATATTGACGGTGTTGAGTGCACGAATCACGGGTTTGCCAAGGCCGTCAGCACCAACTAAGGCGGCAATCACAACCATGGAAAGTGATAACATAATGCACTGAGTGATCCCTGCCATTATGCTGGGTAGCGCTGCTGGCAACTCCACTTTGAGCAGTAAGTTCATACGGCTAGAGCCGAATGCTTTACCCGCTTCAACTAACTCTTCCGGTACCTTAGTAATCCCAAGATAGGTGAGGCGAATGGGGGCGGCGATGGCAAAGATAATGGTCGAAATGAGCCCCGGAACAATACCCAAACCGAACAGAACTAGCGTTGGAATGAGGTAAACAAAGGTTGGTACCGTTTGCATTAAGTCAAGAATTGGGCGCATCAGCGTATAAAGCCATGGTCGATGTGCGGCGATAATGCCTAATGGTACGCCAATTAATACGGAAATCGTTGTCGCGGCAAACACCAAGACAAAGGTTTCCAGCATTTCTTGCCAGTAGCCAAGGTTTAGAATAAGCAGTAGGGCAGCAATAACAAATACCACCAATGAAATCTGACGATGTAGATACCATGCAATGGCTGCGGTGACTAAAATCGGCACGGCAGGGGGCATCCATTTAAACACATCAACTAAAGATAAAATGATGGTCTCAAGTAAGTAGGAAACAGTATCAAAAAATGTGGCTGCATGGATGGTCAGCCAGTCAACGCCACTTTCCATCCAACGACCTAAGGGGATTTTGTTCTCTGTAATAAAATTCACGGTATAGCCTTTTGGAAGGTGAAATGCTCACCTCCTCCTTTAAATTAATTTATGCTTTAAATGGCGCTAAATAGTTGCTGATAGCTTGTTGTGCAGGTGTTCCAGCTTTGGTTTTTACATTCTTTAGCCATGGAACAATACTTTCTGGATGTTTGATTAACCATTGGCGAGCGGCTTGTTCTGGTAACACGCCTTGGTTGAGAATGGATTCCATCAGTTGGTTTTCCATTTCAAGCGAGAAGGATAGGTTTTTTAATAAATTACCGACATTTGGGCATTGTGCTAGGTAGTTTTGACGCACATTGGTGTAGACATTTGCACCACCGTAGTTTGGGCCAAAGTAATCGTCACCGCCATCAAGGTATTCCATTTCAACATTGCTGTTCATTGGGTGCGGAGCCCAACCTAGAAACACAATCCACTGATTACGACGTACTGAGCGTGCCACTTGTGACACCATGCCTGCTTCACTTGACTCAACAACGCTAAAATCTTTCAGCTCAAAAGCGTTTTCATCAACCATCGATTGGATCAAGCGATTACCGTCATTGCCCGGTTCAATACCATAGATTTTGCCGCGAAATTTATCTGAAAATTGAGCGATATCAGCAAACGATTGGACACCGGCATCATAAACGTACTTAGGCACAGCGAGTGTGTATTTTGCTCCTTCCAAGTTAGCGCGCAGAGTTTCAACCGTTCCAGCTTCACGGTATTTGGCAATATCGCCTTCCATGGTTGGCATCCAATTACCGAGGAATACATCAATGTCACCGTTTGCCATAGATGAGTAGGTCACGGGTACTGAGAGTAAATCGATTTTTGTCTGATAGCCTAACCCTTTGAGCAGCTCTGTGGTTATTGCTGTCGTGGCGGTAATGTCTGTCCAACCCACATCAGCAAAGCGCACCGTATCGCATTGATTGGCGTAAGCGTTGGCGCTGAGCAGAGTCGTCATTGTAAGTGTGAGCACGGTTTTTTTAGTAATAGACATGTTATTTCCTTGTGTTTTTGACTGACTTTATAAATTTTATGAGTAAGCGTCCGGCTTTCTCATTGGTGGTTTTATTCTTTGTTTGGTTTGCCAATCTGGTGCAATCCATACTGGAGCTTCAGTACTGGCTAATAGCGGTTTGCCTAAAATAAGATCGGCGGCGCGCTCTGCGACCATGATGGTTGGCGCATTCAGGTTCCCGTTGGGAATGCTTGGGAATATCGAGGAATCCACCACGCGTAAAGCTTGAATTTCGCGCACTTGGCATTGGTCATTCACCACGGCCATTGGGTCGTCATCTGCGCCCATTTTGCAGCTGCAAGAGGGGTGATAAGCGCTTTCCACATTCTGTTTGACCCATGAATCAATATCGTTATCGCTTTGGATCTCTTCACCCGGTTGAATTTCTTCGCCCCGATAAGCATCCAATGCTGGTTGCGCTAGAATTTCACGGGTGAGACGAATGCAATCGCGCCAATCTTGGCGATCTTGTTCGGTTGATAGGTAATTAAATGCGATAGAGGGTGAAACCGTTGGATCGCGAGAGACAATTTGTACTTGTCCTCGGCTTTCTGGCTTATTGGGCCCCACATGAACTTGGAAGCCGTGACCATCAAAGGCCGCTTGGCCGTCGTACCGCATCGCAGCAGGTAAAAAGTGGTATTGAATATTTGGCCATTTGAGCCCTGCGCGAGAGCGAATAAACGCGCACGACTCGAAGTGGTTGGTTGCCCCTAATCCTTTACGAGTTAAGATCCATTCAGTGCCGATAAGCCCCTTGCTGATTAAACCGAGTTTACTGTTTAGTGTGATCGGCTGTTTGCAGTGGTATTGAAAATAGATCTCTAAATGATCTTGTAGATTTTCACCCACGCCAGGCAGGTCTTGCTTCAGTTTCACACCAACTTGTTCAAGCAGCGCTTTAGGGCCAATACCCGAAAGTTGCAAAAGTTGAGGAGAGCCAATAGAACCAGCACTTGATATCACTTCTCGCAAGCAAAACGCTTGTTGGATCTTGCCTGATTTTTCAAACTCAACGCCGATGGCCTTTTGCTCTTCAATCAAGATCTTATGTGCCACAATTCTTGTCTTTACGGTGAGGTTCGGTCGCTTCATCGCGCGGCGTAAATAGGCATTGGACGTTGAGGCGCGAACTCCAGAATCTACCGTCATATGCATTGGTCCGAAACCTTCCTGCTGATAAGCATTGTAATCGTCAGTTTCTGGATAACCGGCTTCTTTGCCCGCATCGATGAAGGCTTGATAAAGTGGGTTCAATTG
Source organism: Vibrio sp. V08_P9A1T1 (assembly GCF_963874405.1). NCBI lineage: Bacteria > Pseudomonadati > Pseudomonadota > Gammaproteobacteria > Vibrionales > Vibrionaceae > Vibrio > Vibrio sp. V08_P9A1T1. The sequence goes on along the minus strand of NZ_CAWNIB010000077.1, from coordinate 3,754 downwards.
CATGTCGTTACCGTTACAAGTACCGACGGGCCCGTTGCCGCCACGATAAGCGTTCTCGCCACCTATCCAAGATTCAGCGCGGCGAAAATAGGGTAAACAATTTTGATAATTCCAACCCTCAGCGCCCAGTGATTCCCATTCATCAAAATCGCAAGCGTGGCCACGAACGTACACCATGCCATTAATAGACGAGCTGCCACCGAGTACTTTTCCCCGTGGGCAATGTAGCTGACGCCCGTCAAGATCGGGCTCTGATTCGGTTTCAAATTGCCATGCGTATTTTTCGCTGTTCATCGGGTAAGAAAGGGCGGTGGGCATTTGAATAAAAATGCTTTTATCGCTACCACCGGCTTCGAGCAGTAAAACCTGATGCTCGCCAGACTCGGTTAAGCGATCGGCAAGAACACAACCTGCTGAGCCCGCACCGACGATAATGTAATCAAAGTGATTTAACATAGAAGGCTCCTTTGACGATTAAGCATATGGGCTAGAAAAATCATCTAGCTCCACTAAAATGCTCTTGGTTTGGGTATAGTGCTTCAAGGTTTCTATGCCATTTTCACGACCAATTCCGGAATGCTTATAACCACCGACAGGCATTTCTGCCGGAGAGTCTCCCCAGGTATTTATCCAGCAGATCCCGGCTTGAAGTTGGTGAATTACTCGGTGTGCACGAGAAAGGTTCTGTGTGAACACTCCTGCAGCTAAGCCATATTGAGTGCCATTCGCGCGCGCGATCACTTCGTCTTCATCGCTAAACTTAAGCACTGACATCACAGGGCCAAAGATTTCTTGCTGCACGTGAGCCATGCCATCAGTGCAATCAATGAAAACAGTTGGTGCAACAAAATTGCCCTTATCTAGGCCGTTATCGGTAACTTGATAACCACCAGTGAGCAAAGTTGCTTGGCTGGTTTTGGCTTGTTCAATGGCTGTGAGCACTTTGTTTAAATGAGGTTTGGAAATTAACGCGCCAATCTGGGTGTTGATATCCATAGGATCGCCAATCACTAATTGTTCAGTACGCAGCTTAAGCTGAGCGACAAACGCATCGTAGAGGCTGTCGTGTACGAAAACGCGCGTCCCATGGGTACACACTTCACCTTGGGTATAAAAGTTTGCCACCATGGCGGCGGAGACAGCTTGATCAAGCTTGGCATCATCAAAAATAATGAGCGGTGACTTTCCGCCCAATTCCATAGTGACAGACTTCAAGCTGCGAGCGCTGTCTGCCATCACGACTTTCCCGGTGCCCGATTCACCGGTAAAAGAGACTTTGGCAATATCAGGGTGGGCCGTCAGCATTTGACCTACGCGGTAATCACCTTGAACCACGTTAAAGACGCCGTCTGGCACTCTGGCCTCACTGAAGATCTCTGCCAGTTTTAATGCGCTTAATGGCGTTTCCTCTGAGGGCTTGAAAATCATCACATTGCCGGCAGCCAGTGCTGGCGCTGATTTCCACATCGCGATTTGAATCGGATAATTCCATGCGCCAATGCCCGCGCAGATGCCTAATGGTTCGCGGCGAGTATAAAAAAACTGATGGTCGTTGAGCGGTTGTTGCTCGCCTTGAAGCGATGGGGCTAAATTTGCAAAGTACTCAATGACGTCTGCGCCAGTAGCAATATCAACGCAATTGGCTTCTTGAATCGGCTTACCGGTATCGAGAACTTCAAGTACAGCAAGTTCATCGTTTCGTTCTCTAAGTATTTTTACTGCTTTTAGCAAAATACGGCTGCGTTCTGTCGCGGTCATTCTTGACCATACCGCGAATCCTTGCTTGGCTGAGGTGATAGCTTGTTCAACGTCATTGGCACTGGCGTGCTGCAATCTTGCTATCACTTCACCTGTTGCTGGGTTGTAGGTATCGAAACGTTCTCCTGAAGTCGCAGATCGGAGCGTTCCGTTGATATAAAGCGATTGTATTTCCATTTTAAGGCCTGAAGTGGGTTGTTATTGCGCGTAAAACGCTAATTGTTTATTGAGGTAATCGTTAATGATGGAATGTGCTTGAGCAGGGGCGATCCCTTTGGGGTTTAATGCTCCGCGTAGCCAAATGCCATCAATCAATGACGCGATACCATGAGCCACGAGGTTGACTTGTTCTGATGGGAGCAGCGGCTTGAGTTCAATCTTAAGATGAGAAAGTAAACGCTGTTCATTGACGTATTGCAGGCGATTTAATTGTGCGTCGTGCATGGAGTAAGCCCAAAACGCTAACCATGTTTTAACGACTTGGTTTTCCGCTTGGAACCCTTTGAAATTGCCGGTTACGATGGCATTAATGCGTTCGTAATGAGCCTCTTTTGGGAGTTGGTTTAAATGCTGAGTGATGGTGGTTGAAAGCTCACGTAAAACAACACGCATTGTCTCTTCCAATAATCCATGCTTGCCGCCAAAGTAGTGATTGATAATCCCTGTCGAGACACCTGCTTCTTTGCTGATTAAAGCGATACTTGCGCCATGTAATCCAACGCGCTCAATGACTGTCATTGTTGCGGCAACAAGTTGAGGTTTGCGTATGTCTGGCATCCCTACCTTTGGCATAATTCATCCTGATTATTTTATATTGAACGATTAGTTAAATATAAAATGCCATGATAATGTTTAGAGTTCAAATCTATTTTTGGATGATAATTGCCATTAAATTTATATGGTTAATGATAAATATTGCTTTAATTCAATTAATTACAATTAATTTTTCATAATTGTTTAGTGTGAAAAATATTTGAAGTCACCGTGTTTTTTGTTCGGTGCTAGCTTCTATCGTTCATCGAAGAAATCCTTATTACGGATGTATTTACTCATGAGGTGATAAGAGAAGGGGCGAACTAGCCAGCTCAATAAAGATCGACCTAACCGGATGAACGTTGGTGTGTTTTCGTAAATACGCCCATTGTAAAGCCACAGCAATTTACCCACATGCCAATAGATTAAAGGAATGGGTGGCATAAAGGTGACGATGTCGAGGTCACAACAAATACGATAGGTTTTGTGGCTAAGCGCGTAGCGTTGACGAAAACGCCAATTACCAATCGCGGGTTGGCCGAATGTCACAATGCGTTTGATGCATTTTGGGTATTTCTTTTCGATGTAGTCAGCAAAGATACACCCAATAGCCCCACCCGAAGAGTGACCAGTGATGGCAATGCGTTTGCCGCTCTCGATCAGAGGAACAACGACGGCTTCCAGCCGTTGTAAAACCGATAAGCCGAGTTTATCTTCGTTGCGCGTTGGCAGGCTCTCTTGATGCAGGAGATGGTAAAAGCCCGCATGAATACGGTAATCCAATCCTAAGTGCTGACAGCTGCGTGTCCACATCGCAAAGTTCAAAAGCCAATCACTGACACTGTGCGAACCTTTGATGACGACCACGGCCTCTTCTTGGTTTTTACTCCACAGCACTCGAATCATGATTTTACCAAACTGGTTACGGATGATGTGCTGACCGTTCGGGTCAAAACCGTAACGTGTCTGCCTAAACACTCTGGGATAAGCAAGGTTGCACAGCACGGCATAGCGTTCGTATTGATAGCGTTTAAGTGGTTTCACATGACGGCTCTCGAAGATATTGAGCTAACGTAGCGATTGAATGTGAATGCTTTATGAACGGTGCAGTTTTGGGTGGAGGAGTATTTATATTTAAATGCTGTCAGCCATAAAGATGCGAAGGAAAGAATGTCAATAATTCCCTCCCCTTCAAGGGGAGGGGTAGGGTGGGGTGTTTCTTGGTTGCTGACACCTCTGTACA